>NZ_JAKSYK010000056.1:0-14866 GCF_022829425.1 Methylobacterium sp. J-072
GCCTCCCTCCCCCGCAGAGGGGGGAGGGAGAGCCCGAGCCCTACTCGACCACGTTCTGCGGCTTGCCGGCGACGAACGCCTCGACGTTGTCGACGAGCTGGTCGGCCAGGATCTGCATCGCTTCCTTGCTGGCCCAGGCGACGTGCGGGGTCACGATCAGGTTCGGCAGGTCGGCCTCGCACAGGATGTTGCCGTCTTTGGGCGGCTCCTGCGCGACCACGTCGAAGCCCGCGCCCGCGATGGTCCCGTCCTTAAGCGCGGCGAGCAGGGCGGCCTCGTCCACCAGCCCGCCCCGGGCGGTGTTGATCAGGATGGCGTTCTTCTTCATCCGCTTGAGCTCGGCGGCGCCGATCATCCCCTTGGTGTCGGGGGTGAGCGGCACGTGCAGCGTGATCACGTCGGATTGCGTCAGGATCGTCTCGAAATCGACCAGACCGTCCTGCGGGAACACGTCGTAGGCCAGGACCTTCATGCCCAGCGCCTCGGCGCGCTTGCCGATCGACTTGCCCAGCGCCCCATAGCCGACGATGCCCAGCGTCGAGCCGGCGATGTCGTAGATCGGGTAGTCGAAGTAGCAGAACTGCGTGGACTTCGCCCAGTCGCCGCGCCGCACCGAATTGGCGTAGGGCACGATCGCCCGCCGCAGGGCGAACATCAGCCCGACCACGTGCTCGGGCACGGTGTTGAACGCGTAGTTGCGGATGTTGACGACGGTGATGCCCTGCGCCTTGGCCTGGGCCTTGTCGACCACGTCGGTGCCGGTGGCGGCCACCGCGATCAGCTTCAGGTCAGGGAGTTGCTTCAGGGTCTCGGCCCGCATCGGGACCTTGTTGATCAGCGCGATCTCGGCCCCCTGGAGCCGGGCGACCGTGTCTTCGGGCGTCCAGGTCGAGTCGTGCTCGACGTATTCGTTCGGGAAGCTGAACGGCCGGACCGTCGCGTCGAGGGACTCACGGTCCAGGAACACGATTTTCTTCGTCATGGATCCCCTCTCGGGCGACGGGCGGTTTCCTCGGGATTCTTCTTGTTATTTGCCTGCCGAGGCGGGAGCGGCAAGCAGCTCCCGCCTCGGTGGCCCGCGCGATTTACGCCTTGTGCAGCGGATTCTCGCGCAGGTAGCTGGAGGCGGCCGCGACGCCGGAGCCGGGCGTGACCTTCACGCCGCAATCGATGAGCGCCATCTCGGCGCCCGCGATGCCGCCAAGCAGCGACAGCTCGTTCAGGTCACCGAGATGGCCGATACGGAACACCTTGCCGGCGACTTTCGACAGGCCGGTTCCCAGCGAGAGGTTGTAGCGCTCGTAGGCGTGGCTGATCACCTTGGCGGCGTCGACCCCCTCCGGCACCACGATCGCCGTGACCGTGTCGGAATTCCACTTCGGCTCCTTGGCGCAGGGCTTGAGGCCCCAGGCCGCCACCGCCTGGCGGGTCGCCTCGGCGAGAACGTGATGGCGGTGGTAGATGTTCTCCAGCCCCTCCTCCTTCACGATCGTCAGGGCTTCGCGCAGGCCGTAGAGCAGCGGCAGGGCCGGCGTGTAGGGGAAGTAGCCGGTGGCGTTGGCGGCGAGCTGGTCCTTCCAGGCGAAGTAGGCGTGACCGAGCCGGTCGTTGCGGCCGGTGCCGCCCTCGGCGATCTTCAGCGCCTTGGGGCTGATGCAGATCAGGCCGAGGCCGGCGGGCAGCATGAAGCCCTTCTGCGAGCCCGCGATGGCGCAGTCGACGCCCCACTCGTCCATCTTGAACGGCAGCGAGCCGATCGACGAGATGCCGTCCACGAACAGCAGCGCCGGGTGGCCGGCGGCGTCGAGCGCCTTGCGAACCGCGCCGATATCGCTGGTGACGCCGGTGGCGGTCTCGTTGTGGACGACCATCACGGCCTTGATCGCGTGGTCCTTATCGGCCCGGAGCGCCTCCTCGATCTTCTGCGGATCGGCGCCGGCGCCCCACTCCTCCTCCTGGACGATCACGTCGAGGCCGAGGCGCTGGGCCATGTCGACCCAGAGATGGCTGAACTGGCCGTAGCGGGCGGTGAGCACCTTGTCGCCGCGGCACAGGGTGTTGGACAGGGCCGATTCCCAGATGCCGGTGCCCGAGGACGGGAACAGGATGATCGTCCCGGCGGTCGAGCCGAACACGATCTTGGAATCCTGGAGCAGCGGCTTCACCAGCTCGGGGAAGCTCGGCGAGCGGTGATCCTCGGACGGCACGTGCATCGCGCGCAGGACGCGATCCGGGATGTTCGTGGGGCCCGGGATGAACAGGTGATTGCGACCGGGGCGCCGGGTTGCGGCCATGGTGTTTCCTCCAAAAATCTGTTGCGCGCGGGCGGACCCGCGCCGGTTCGTTCAAACGTCCTTGGCGCCCTGGGGCTTCGTCGGGCATTCAGCGAGCGGCACCAGCAGTCGCGGCGCCGGCCGCGGCTCTCCGAACACCATTCGCGTCGTCCGTGGATCGGGGGGCCCAGCGGAGCGGCAGGCGGCCTCGTGCCGCTCGCGTCGCGGCGCGCCCCCGCGCGCCGGTCGCCTCCGAAATGCCGTCCCGTTCTACGGCGCCTCGTCTCAAGGCACCCTGGCCGCCTTCCAGTACGCATCCGGCCCGGCTCATGCCGAGCCACCGGTTGCTGGTATTATGAGGCGGCGAAGCTGGGAAGCAAAACCGGAAAAACTTCGGGATCGTGGCAAAAAAATTTTTTGTGCGCCGCAACGTCAGCTATTCGCGCTTGATGACTTTCCCCGCACCGCACCAAGACACCCCACAGCGACGCGGGTCCGCGTCATCAAACTGAGACGTGATCGCGCTCTGGATCCCCCGACCGTTCGACCGCCGGGAGGGTGACGTGGCCGAGGATGAGGAGATGCCGGTTCGGGTCCGGACGTTGTTCCTGTCCGATCTGCATCTCGGCACGCGCGGCTGCCAGGCCGGGCTTCTGCTGTCGTTCCTGAGGGATTACGACGCCGACACCGTCTACCTGGTCGGCGACATCGTGGACGGCTGGCAGTTGCGCTCCGGCTGGTACTGGCCGCAGGAGCACAACGACGTGGTGCAGAAGCTCCTGCGCAAGGTGCGCAAGGGCGCCCGGATCGTCTACCTGCCGGGCAACCACGACGAGTTCCTGCGCGACTATGTCGGCACCAATTTCGGCGGCATCGAGATCGCCGAGACCGCGATCCACGAGGCGGCCGACGGGCGGCGCTACCTGGTGATCCACGGCGACCAGTTCGACATGGTGGTGCGCCACTCGCCCTGGCTCGCCCATCTCGGCGACGGCGCCTACACGCTGGCGCTCAGCCTCAACACCCTGATCAACCGGATCCGGCGGCGGGTCGGCCTGTCCTACTGGTCGCTCTCGGCCTGGGCGAAGCTGCGGGTGAAGAACGCCGTCAGCTTCATCGGCCGGTTCGAGAGCATCCTGGCCGAGGAGGCGCGCCGTCAGGGCGCGAACGGGGTGATCTGCGGGCATATCCACCACGCCGCCGACCGGGCGATCGGCGACCTGCGCTATCTCAACACCGGCGACTGGGTGGAATCCTGCACCGGCCTGATCGAGCATTACGACGGCCGGATCGAGGTGCTGCACTATCCGAGCATCCTCCGGGCCCGCGAAGCCGAAGCCGCGCCGCGGGCGGTGCCGGGCCGGCGCGCGGTGGCGTGAGGGATCCACGCGTGAAACTCCTCATCGTCAGCGATGCCTGGCATCCGCAGGTCAACGGCGTCGTGCGGTCCCTGGAGCAGATGGTCCGGCGCGCCCCGGAGCACGGCTTCGCGACGGCCCTGCTCTCGGTGGCGGATTTCCGCTCCCTGCCCCTGCCGGGCTATGCGGAGATCCGCTTGGCCTTGGCGGGACGCGACCGGGTCGCGGCGCGCTGGGCCGCGGAGCGGCCGAGCCACGTCCACATCGCCACCGAGGGGCCGATCGGCTTCGCGGCCCGGCGGCACTGCCTGGCCAACGGGCTGCCCTTCACCACGAGCTACCACACACGCTTTCCCGAATATCTCGCGGCCCGGCTGCCGGTGCCGGAGGCGTGGTCCTACGCCTATCTGCGCCGCTTCCATGGGGCGGCGCGCGGCACGATGGTCAGCACTGCCTCCCTCCAGGCGGAGCTCGAGGCAAAGGGTTTCACCCATCTGATGCGCTGGACCCGCGGGGTCGATACCGAGCGGTTCCGCCCGGCCGCCCCCGGCGACCTGCCGCTGGCGGAGCTGGCCGGGCTGCCCCGGCCGCTGTTCCTGTATGTCGGCCGGCTCGCCGTGGAGAAGAACCTCGCGGCCTTCCTCACCCTCGACCTGCCCGGCACGAAGGTCGTGGTCGGCGACGGGCCGGACCGGACTCGGCTGCAGGCGCTGGCCCCGGAGGCGCGCTTCCTCGGCACGCGGACGGGGGCGGCGCTCGCGTCCGTCTACGCCGCCTGCGACGCCTTCGTGTTCCCGAGCCTCACCGACACGTTCGGCATCGTCCTCTTGGAAGCCATGGCCTGCGGCCTGCCGATCGCCGCCTTCCCGGTGCCGGGTCCCAACGACGTGCTGAGCGGGACCCGCGTCGGCATCCTCGACCAGGATCTGCGCACGGCGGCGCTGGCGGCCTTGCGCCTGTCCCGGGCCGAGTGCCGGCAGGAGGCGCTGCGCCGCGGCTGGGACGTCAGCGCCGACCAGTTCTTCGGCAACATCATCGAGGCGCATGGCGGCGAGCGCGGGACCCGGAACGCCGCTTGACCGGTGACGGCGGCCGCGCGGGATGGCAGGACGGCGCCATGCCGCCCGTGAAGCGAAAAACGCCCGCCCTCACCCCGCCCTTCGACCCGGCCCGGGCCGCGGACTACCCCGCGGCGATCGGCTGCGACGAGGTCGGACGCGGCGCCCTGTGCGGGCCCGTGGTGGTCGCGGCGGTCTGGTTCGACCCGTCAGCGATCCCCCCTGCCCTGCTGGCGGCCCTCGACGACAGCAAGCGCGTGCCCGAACCGATCCGCGCGCAGCTGGCGCCGCTGATCCGTGCCCATGCCCGGGTCGCCGTGGCAGCGGGCTCCCGGGCGCTGATCGACCGGATCAACATCCGCGCCGCGACCCTCGACGCGATGCTGCGGGCCGTGTCCCGCCTCGGAATCGCGGCCCCGGTCCTGGTGGACGGCCGGGACGCCCTGCCCGGCCTGCCGGGTCGGGCGGTGATCGGCGGCGACGGGCTGGTGCCGCAGATCGCCGCCGCCTCGATCGTCGCCAAGGTGTTTCGCGACGGGCTGATGCGTCGCCTCGCCGAGCGCCATCCGGGCTACGGCTGGGAGCGCAATGTCGGCTACGGCACGGCCGTCCACCGGGCCGGCCTGACCACACTCGGCCGAAGCCCCCACCACCGCCTCAGCTTCACCCGCGGGTTCGGCTAGGTTTCAAAAGGTCGAGACCTTTTGCGGGTGCAGGGTGGAACCCTGCAAGCTTCAAGGGCTCCGCCCCCGAACCCCGCCAAAGGGCTGAGCCCTTTGGAAACCCAGTCGTGCCCGTAGGCGGATCGGATCACTTCGATCCGGCTTCGGCCGGCAGCGCGTAGGCGACCACGTAATCGCCGCGGTCGGGCGATTGGCGGGCGCCGCCGGCCGTGATCACGATGTATTGGCGGCCGGTCTTGGGCGATCGGTAGGTCATCGGCGCGCCCTGGCTGCCCACCGGCAGGCGGCCCTTCCAGATCTCGCGGCCGGTCGCGGCCTCGAACGCCCGCAGGTAGTAATCCTGGGTTCCGGCGAAGAAGATCAGGCCCGAGCCGGTCACCAGCGAGCCGCCGAGCGAGGGCAGCCCGATCGGGATCGGCAGGTGCATCTTGATCCCCAGCGGCCCGGTATCCTCAACCGTGCCAAGCGGGACCTGCCAGGCGATCCGGCGGGCCTTCAGGTCGATGGCCGTCAGCGTGCCGAAGGGCGGTTTCTGGCACGGGATGTTGAGCGCCGACACGAAGCGGTTGCGGACGGAGACGTAGGGCGTGCCGCGCATCGACGACATCCCCATCTCGGTGCCGGCGGCCTTGCCGGTCTCGACCTGGTCCCGCGCGATCAGCCGGTTCCACAGGCCGTGCCGCATGTCGTTCACGATCAGGTAGTCCCGGGTCATGTCGATCGCGGTGCTGCCCCAGTTCATGCCGCCGAGCGAGCCCGGCATCTGGAGGGCGGTGTCGAAGCCCGGAGGGGTAAAGGTCCCCTCGTGGCGCATGCCCTTGAACTGGATCCGGCACAGGAGCTGGTCGAACGGCGTCGCCCCCCACATGTCGGCTTCGGTCAGGGTCTCGGTGCCGATCGACGGCATGTCCGAGACGGGCTGCGTCGGTGCGTAATGCTCGCCCGGCACGGTGCCCTGCGGCACGGGCCGCTCAGTGACCGGCGCGATCGGCGCCCCGGTCTCCCGGTTCAGCAGGAAGATCTGGCCGTGCTTGGTCGCGGCGATCAGCCCCGGCAGGGTGCCGCCCTTCCCGTCCGGGACGTCGTAGAGGGCCGGCTGAGCCGGCACGTCGAAGTCCCACAGGTCCTTGTGAACGAGCTGGACGTGCCAGCGCGGACGACCCGTCGCGGCGTCGAGCGCGAAGATCGACGAGTTGGTGGCGTCGTCCTCGGCGGTCCGGTGGCCGCCGAAGAAGTCGGGCGTCGCGTTGCCGGTCGGCGCGTAGATCAGGCCCAGGGCCGCATCGTAGGCCATGCTGGTCCAGACGTTGGGCGTGCCCCGCGTATAGGTCTCGCCGGGGGGCGGCAGGCGGGTGGTCGCCGGGTTGCCCGGATCCCAGGCCCAGCGCAATTCGCCGCTGCCGACATCGAAGGCCCGAACCACGCCGCCGGGCTCCCCGGTCTCGATATTGTCGGCGACCCGTCCGCCGACCACCACGAGATCGCCGGCGATCAGTGGGGCGGCGGTCTGGGTGTAGTAGCCGGATTTGATCTCGCCCATGTCAGTCTTGAGATCGACCGTGCCGTCCGCGCCGAAATCGGTGCAGGGCTGGCCGGTGGCGGCGTCCAGCGCGATCAGGCGCGCATCGATCGTCGCCAGCAGCAGGCGGCGGGGGCAGACCTTGTCACCGGCTGACGCGCCCGCATCGTGATAGCCGAGCCCGCGGCACCGCTGCCATTGCGGCGCGCTCGCCTTCGGGTCGTAGCGCCAGCGCTGGGTGCCGGTATCGGCGTCGAGGGCGATGACGATGTCGTTCGGCGTGCAGACATAGACGGTGTCGCCGATCTGCAGCGGCGTGGTCTGGTCCTCGGCGCCGAAGCCGTTGCTGATGGCGACGTCGCCGGTGCGGAAGGTCCAGGCCGGCTGGAGATTGGCGACGTTGGTGGTGTCGATCTGCGTCAGACCGGCGAAGCGGGTGCCGCCGGTGGTGTTGCCCCAGGCCGCCCAATCGACCTGCGGCCCCGCCTGGGTCGCCGGATGCACCGCCGCAACCTCGGTCGCGGCGATGATCGGCACCGGCTGGAAAGCCCGCAGCGTCGTCGCCACCAGAGCGAGCGCCAGCGCGGCGGCGATGCCGAGGGAGGCCCGGCGCCACACGCCGCCGCCGGATCGATCGAGCAGCGGCGCGAACAGGGCGACCACGCAGGCGAGCACCGCAAGGGCGAACAGCCGCGAGACCAGCGGCCAGAACGCGAGCCCGACCTCCCAGACCGCCCAGACCCCGGTCAGGACGAACGCCGCCCCGTAGAGCAGTGCGCCCGCCCGTCGCCGCTGGGCGACCAGCACACCCGAGACCAGCATCGCGGCACCCATGACCACGAAATACAAGCTCCCGCCAAGCCAGGACAAATAAATCCCGCCGGCAGCAAAAGCAAAACCGATCAGAGCCAGCACGATCCCGAGCAGGATCAGCGCTCCATCGGCAAGCGTTTTGGGTCGATGCATCGGACAACCTCAACCGTGCGAGATACGCGCCTCTTTATCTTGAGTCTCGCCTCGGTCAACGACATTTTTCTATATTTTTATCATGCATCATGTTGCAATGTGCCGATTATTTATTCTGTTCCTTGTGTAAATCGACAGTTTTTCGTTCGATCCATTGCATAGCGGGGCCGGGATCTATCGTCGGACCACCACGCAGCGCAGATTTCGCCAGCCGGACCTGCTCTCGCGATCCGCGGGCGCTCCCGAAGCGCGGGCATCGGCTCGCCGCAGCGGCAGCAGGGCCGGACGACGCTCTATTTTCTCGATAGGATGAGAACGATCGAACGCACGCCCGCCCGAAGCCGGCACGCGACAGGCGCCACAGGGTTGCATGCCGGGCGCGATCACCCTCATCGCACACAGAAGACGCGGGTCCCCCCTCCCGTTCGGGCTACAAGGTTCACACGTCTTCGACGGAAGAGGATGACGGCCGGGGACGCGCGCCTCTCACCCTGCCCCTCTGCGGGCTATCGGGTTCCCACATCCCCGGATGTGGCGCGGGTCCCCTCTCCCGTGCGGGCTAGCGGATTCACGCATCCCGTTCTGTCGTAAGCGTCTGAAACGCCACGCGTTTTCCCCTCCCCGCAAGGGGGAGGAGAGCGCGTCGCGCCTCGCCGAAGACGACGTGCAAACATCGCAGCCCCTTCGGGAGACGGGACGCGTCGCGCCCCGCAAGAGCGATGACGCGTCCACCTGTGTAGTCCGTAGCCCTGCACGACCGACACATCACCGCGAAAAATGACCCGCGTTCAGGCGGCCCGCACGGTGGCGAGGAAGCGGTCGACCTCGGCGGCGAGCTGCTCGGACTGGCGCGACAAGCCGGTGGCGGACGCCAGAACCTGCTCGGCCGCGGCGCCGGTCTGCTCGGCGGCCTGGGCCACGCCGGCGATGTTGCCGGTGACCTCCTGGGTCCCGGCGGTCGCCTGGGTGACGTTGCGGACGATCTCCCGGGTCGCCGCCCCCTGCTGCTCCACGGCCTCCGCAATCGCGCTCGCGACCGTGTTGATCTCCCGGATGCGGCCGGTGATCGCGCCGATCGCGCCCACCGCCTCGCCGGTCACCCCCTGGATCCGGCCGATCTGGTTGGCGATCTCTTCGGTCGCCTTGGCAGTCTGGCTGGCCAACTCCTTCACCTCGGTCGCCACCACGGCGAAGCCCCGGCCGGCCTCGCCGGCTCGGGCCGCCTCGATCGTGGCATTGAGCGCCAGCAGGTTGGTCTGCGCCGCGATCGACGCGATCAGCTGGACCACGTCACCGACCCGGGCAGCGGCGGCGCTCAGCTCGGAGACGAGGGCGGCGGTCTGGTCGGACTCGCCCACCGCCCGCTGGGCGAGGATCGTCGAATCCTGCACCTGCCGGCCGATCTCATCGACGGAGCTGCCGAGCTGCTCGGCAGCGCTCGCCACGGTGTTGACGTTCGACGCCGATTGCTCGGCCGCCGCCGCCACCGTGCCGGACTGGCTGGCGGTCTCCTGGGCGCTCGCGGTCATCTGCGAGGCGGTAGCCTGCAGCTCGGTCGCGGCGGACGAGACCTGCGTGATGATGCCGGAGACCGCGGCCTCGAAGGCTTCCGCCATCTGCCGCGTGACCGCCCGGCGCTGCGCCTCGGCGGTGCGGCGCGCCTCGTCCGCCTCGGTTTCGATCTGCCGGGTCCGGAGCAGGTTGTCCTTGAACACCTGGACGGCGGCGGCCATGGCGCCGATCTCGTCCTGACGCTCCCGGGCCGGGACCACGACCGAGGCGTCGCCGGCGGCCAGCGCCCGCATGGCCTCGGTCATGCTGCGGATCGGCCGGAGAACCCGGCGGACCACCACGAGGGTGCCGATCCCGGTCAGCAGGATCGCGGCAGCGAGGAACAGGACGGTCCGCAGCAGGGTGGCGCTTGCTTCCGCGGTCAGTGCCCGAGCCCGATCGACCAGCGCGTCGAGGGCGGTGCTTGCGAGGTCGGCGATCGTGTTCACCTCGGCGGTCTGGCGCGTGCGCAACTCGTCGATAGACAACCCTGTCGGTCGGCCCTGCGTGAGCGCCTCCGTAACGGCCTGGCGGCGTGCAGCCGCCTCGCCCTCGAAATTGTCGGCCTTGGCCTTGCGGAAGGCGGCCCGGACCGCGTCCGCGGTCTCGTCGGCGGCGGCCCGGGCCACACCGTCCCAGGCGCCGGCCAGGCGACCGCGTTCCTCGGACGCCGCGACGATGTCCGCCTGCGACCAGGGCGTGCCGGCGGCGACCGCGAGCTCGATCCGCACGACCACGCCGCCGATCAGGGCCCGAGACATCCAGGCCGCGCGCTTCAGATCGAGGTAATGGGCCAGAGTCGCGTCGCCGCGCGGGATCACGGCATCGACCGCGTCGTTCGCCGCCATCAACGCATCGAGCAGCGCCTGAGACGCCCCCGCGAAGGGCGGCAGCGTGCCGGCGGATCGTTGCGCCGCCGGCACCGCCAGGGCGGCATCGACCTGCGGGCGCAGCTCGAGCAGGGCCGCGTAGGCCCGTTGCGTCAGCTCGGCCTTCTCCCGCACCGCAGGCACGTCGACCTCGCGGGCCAGAGTCCCGAGCCGCTCGACACCGCTCGCCAGGGTCGCGCGTTGGGTGGCGATCAGCTCCACGTCCTTTCCGGGTATCGGTGCAGCGGCCTTGAGGGCCTGAAGCGTGCGGCCGCGCTCCATGCGGATGGCGAGCAGATCCTTGAGGAGCGTCCGGCTCGCCTCCGTGAGCGCCACCACGCGGCGGCTCTGATCGGCCTGCATCTGGGCGTCCCGCAAGGTCGTCACGCCCGAGCCGAGCAGCATGACGCTCATCGCGAACAGGATCGCGCACAGGATTTTGCCGATCGATAGCCTCGCCGAAGCGATGCGGCTGAGCGACGGGTGCGGCGCGCGAGACATCGAAATCGTTTCCGTAAAGACTGAGTCGTTAAGCTTTTTTGCGAATGCGATCCAGAACAAATCCGAGATCTTTTTCGGAATAATATTCTACATGACGCGGGTTATGCCGCCTGCAACACACATTTATGACAATCAATATTAATAAATGCCCGACGATCAAGATTGTTTTGCTTCACGTACTTACACTACAACGCAGCCGATCGAAATTTCGGTCGGGTCGTCATCTGAATCCGTGGCGCCCAGAACTGATCCTTGCCGCCATCCGGACGCCAGGAACGGTGCCCGGTCCTGCGTGCCTGGAGCCGGCAAACGCATCTCAGCTGCGCGAGGCACGCGGGATTGCACTTGCGCTTCGAGGTCGGCGATCCTCCGGGCGGATGCGACCGCCTCAGAACAGCGCGAGTTGCGCCCCCGGCTTGCGGAACGCCGTCCGGTTCAGCCCCATCCGCCCGAACGCGAAGCCGAGCCGGCCACCCGCCAGGCGGACCCGCTGGCCGATCATCTCGGCATAGGCCCCCTCCCCGCGGAAGCGGTGGCCGAATCGGGGATCGTTCTCGCGGCCGCCCCTCGCCTGCGCCAGCAGCGCGAAGGCCCGGGCTTGGCGCTCGGGATAGTGTTCGGCAAACCAGTCGGCCACCAAGTCGGCGACCTCGCCGGGCAGGCGCAGCAGCGCGTGGCCGATGCGGCTGGCACCGTGCTCCCGGGCCTGCGCCAGGATCGCCTCGATCTCGTGATCGGTCAGGCCGGGGATGATCGGCGAGACGTTGACCATCACGGGCACCCCGGCCTCAGACAGGCGCCGCATCGCCGCGAGCCGCTTCTCCGGCCGCGGTGCCCGCGGGTCGAGCAGGCGGGCGAGGCGCGGGTCCAGCGTCGGCAGCGAGACCGCCACGAGCACGAGGTTGTCCGTGGCCATCTCGGCCAGGATGTCGAGATCGCGCAGCACCAGATCGGACTTGGTGGTGATGCCGACGGGGTGGCGCGCTGCCTGGAGCACCTCCAGCACCGCACGGGTGATCCGGTGCTCGCGCTCCACCGGCTGGTAGGGATCGGTGGCGGTCCCGAGGGCGATCGTCTCCGGCGCGTAGCCCGGCGCGGCGATCTCCCGCGCCAGGAGCTTGGCCGCGTCGGGCTTGGCGAAGATCCGCGACTCGAAATCGAGCCCCGGCGACAGGCCGAGCCAGGCATGGGTCGGGCGCGCGTAGCAGTAGATGCAGCCGTGCTCGCAGCCGCGATACGGGTTGACCGACCGGTCGAACGGGATGTCCGGCGAGGTGTTACGGGCGATGATCCGCGTGGCGCGCTCCAGCGTGACCTGCGTGCGCAGGGGAGCAGGCGCATCGGTTTCCCAATCGGAATCCTGGAACACCTCGCGTCTTGCCGCCTCGTAACGGCTCGTCGGGTTCGCCGTGGCGCCGCGGCCGCGCCGGGCCTCCGGGGGCAGCATGCTCGAACCGAGACGCACGGGCGCTCCGGGGATGGAGCCGTTCCGAATCTCAGCCATCGCGCACCGCCCCGTGTTTCACGTGGAACATAGCGCGAACACGAGATCCGCCAACGCCTCAATTTCAGGCAAACGCCGCCGAGCCCGGTCGAGACTTCGCGCCCCGGTTTACCGCTGCGCAAAATCGTCTATGGGCGCGCACATGCTCTCCGCGGTAACCTACCTGGCCGACCCGGCCGATCCGGATGCGATCGATCGCCTGGCCGACACGCTCAGCGTGCTGGTGTCGGGCGTGGCCGGCGGCCTGGTCGGCGACGCCGTGATCGTGATTGGCCGGGAGAGCGAGGCGGCGGCGGCCATCGCGGACGCGACGGGGGCGGTGCTGGTGCTTCACCAGGGCAGGAACCCCTATGGGGCGGGCGCTGCGGAGGCTCGGCGGGACTGGGTGCTGTGCCTGGAGGCGGGCGATGTCCCGGCCGAGGGCTGGATCCGCACCCTCGACCGCTTCGTCGGCACCGCCCGGCCGGAGACCGGGCTCGGCCGCCTGCACCGCCCGGCCGCAGGCTGGATCGGCCGCCTCGTCGGCCGGATCGAGGCCCTCCTAGGCGCCAGGCAGGCGCGGGCCGGCGACGTGGTGCGGCGGGAGGCGCTGCGGGCCGGCGCGGTGTTCGCGCCGCGTCTCAAGGTCCGGCCGCTGATTGCCCGGATCGACCGTCCCTGATCGACAGTTTGTCGCAGCGCGACTTGTCGTTGTTGGCTCGAGAAGCGTTAAAATTCCTGGCGCCGTGGCAGAAAACTTGCTGCATTGAAGGTTACAGGCGCGCGCCACTCCCGTGGCGCCACGAGGAAGGATACGCCGATGGACTCCTCGGGCCTGATGGGGCGGAAATCCGTCGACGACATTCTGGAGAGCGGCGAGGGCGAGGAGCAGCTCTCGAAATCCCTCGGCGCGCTCTCGATCACCGCCATGGGCGTCGGGGCGATCATCGGGGCCGGCATCTTCGTCCTCACCGGCACGGCGGCGGCGCAATATGCCGGGCCGGGCATCATGCTGTCCTTCGTGCTCGGCGGCATCGCCTGCGCGTTCGTCGGCCTGTGCTATTCCGAGATGGCCGCGCTGATCCCGGTGGCCGGGTCGAGCTACACCTACACCTACGCGACGCTGGGCGAGTTCTTCGCCTGGCTGATCGGCTGGGACCTGATCCTCGAATACGCGATGGGCGCGGCCACCGTGGCGGTGGGCTGGTCGGGCTACGTCACGAGCCTCCTGAAGGATGTCGGCCTGGCGATCCCGGCCCGGCTCGCGCACGCGCCGGGCACGGCGATCGACGGCGGCGGCACCGCCCTGTTCAACCTGCCGGCCGTGGTGATCGTGGCGCTGATCACGCTCCTGCTGATCCGCGGTACCAAGGAATCGGCGCGGTTCAACAACATCATGGTGGCGGTGAAGCTCACCGTGGTGGTCGCCTTCATCGCGCTCGGCTGGGGCCATGTCGACACGGCGCATTGGAGCCCGCTGATCCCGCCGAACGAGGGCAGCTTCGGGCAGTTCGGCTATAGCGGCGTCCTGCGCGGGGCCGGGGTGGTCTTCTTCGCCTTCATCGGCTTCGACGCGGTCTCCACCGCCGCCCAGGAGGCCCGCAAGCCGCAGAAGGACATGCCGATCGGCATCCTCGGCTCGCTGATCGTGTGCACGATCCTGTACGTGCTGGTGGCCGCCGTCCTGACCGGATTGGTGCCCTACAAGGAGCTCAACGTCCCCGATCCGATCGCCAAGGGCGTCGACGTGATCGGCATCGGCTGGTTCGCCCTGCTGATCAAGCTCGGAGCGCTGACCGGGCTAACCACGGTGATCCTGGTGCTGCTCTACGGCCAGAGCCGGATCTTCTTCACCATGGCCCAGGACGGGCTGCTGCCCAAGCTGTTCGCCCATGTCCACCCGACCTACCAGACCCCCTATCGCAGCCAGGCGCTGATCGGGGCCGTGGTCGCCGTGGTGGCGGCCCTAGTGCCGATCAACATCCTGGGCGAGATGGTCAGCATCGGCACGCTCGCCGCCTTCATCCTGGTCTGCGGCGCGGTGATCCACCTGCGGCGGACCGACCGGCACATGAAGCGCCCGTTCCGGGTACCGGGGGTGCCGGTGGTGCCGATCCTCGGGATCCTGTTCTGCCTGCTGCTGATGGCCGGCCTGCCCCTCGATACCTGGCTGCGCCTGGTGATCTGGATGGCGATCGGGTTGGTCGTGTACTTCTTCTACGGGCGCAGGCACTCGGTCCTGCGCCGCAAGGAGGGCAACGCGGTCGATGCCCCGCGCACCGGCAAGGCGTAGGGACCTCAGGGTGCGAGGATTGTAGGCGAGATTGGCAGTCGCGTCCGCGGTAGCCAAGGTGAGCCCGCGCAGGCGGGGTAGAGCCGATTCGATCGCACCACCGCTGGGCGTGTTTGAGAGACGGAACAGGCCCGCGACGCTCTTCTGCGTGCGGCAGATCGTGGCCCTGATCGGCTTAGAGCGCCTAACAGAACCGTTTGATCTGGTTGAGGGTGATGAGGCTTGCCGCGAGGCTTGTGAAGGCCTCGTAGATGTCGGCGCGTCGCTCGTAGCGGACGGGCAGGCGGCGGAAGCGGTTGAACCAGGCGTGGG
>NZ_JAKSYK010000059.1:0-5323 GCF_022829425.1 Methylobacterium sp. J-072
GCGCTTGGCCTAAAATGGACCAATCACAGCCGATGTCAACCCATTTTGGGCGCACAGTGGCCTAATTTAGATTTTTGAGGGTCAGATGCTCACGGGTGCGCAGATACGGATGGCGCGCGGCTACCTGAATTGGTCGGTCGCGAAGCTGGAGGAGGTGTCCGGCGTCTCGGCGACCACGATTAAGCGCATGGAGAAGAGCGACGGCATCCCGAAGACGATGACGGACAAGCTCGTTGATATCCGCCGGACCTTTGAAACCGCGGGGCTAGAGTTTATCCCCGAGAACGGTCACGCGGCAGGCGTGAGACCACGGAATAAGCCATGAGCGCCGATCCTGAGGCCTTCATGCTAGACACCAACGTGTTCTCGCGGGTGTGCGACGGCGTGCTGCCAGTGCCCAGTAAGGCCGGACGACGCTTTCTCGTGCTGGGCGTGCAGACTGACGAGTGCAGGGCGACGCGTGATCCGTCCCGCCGCGCCACTCTGCTGCGGGCCGTTGAGGAAGTCGATCCGGATTTGGTCCCCGCCGCCTCGTTCTGTTTTGGCATTGAGGGCGCGGGCTGGGACCAAGCCAATTGGAACGACGGCACCGGCCGGTTTGAGGCGATGCTCGCACGGCTCAAGGTGGTGGACCCCAAGTCGCCCAAGAAGGAGCTAAACCAAATCCGAGACATCGTGATCGCCGAGACGGCCCTGAAACTCGGCGCCACGTTGGTCAGCGACGACGTAGCTTTGCGCGCGGTGATGACTGAATTTGGCGGGATCGCTGTCGCTTCGGCGCATCTGGCATGATCGCCAGCTCGGAGTTCATCCCAGGAAACGGCGGCGGGGCCGGGATCCGGTTCCGGGAGCGGAAGGGGTAAGCGCAGCAATAGGGGATCTTAGCGCTGCTGCGGTACAGACATGGAGTTCTCGCCCTCGGTTAGGAGGCAGATTTGGACGCGGCTTACATCTCGGCGATGTTCGGCCTGGGTGGGGCCACCATTGGAGCGCTGGCGTCGTTCATGACGACGTGGATGACGCACCGAAGCCAGTTCCAGGATAAAATCCGCGAGGCTGAACGGGCGAGGCGCATCGAACTGTTCAACGAGTTCATCACCGAGGCCGTCCGCCTCTACGGCGATGCGCTCAGCCACGAGCGGGACGATGTCGGAGACTTGGTCCTGCTCTACGCCTTACTAGCGAAGATGCAGCTCACTGCATCGCAGGGGACGGTCGATGCAGCTGGGTCTGTTATCGACCGCGTGATCGATACTTATCTCGGGCCCAATCAGAGCCTGCACGAAATCCGCGAGCTTGCACGCGAGGGTAAGCTGAACTTCCTCACGGAGTTCGGGACAGCTTGTCGGGCCGACTTACAGGCGTCCCTCAACGAGATCAGGTAGGCTGTACCGCCGAGCCTCTGAAGGCGAAGGGCTATCTGACATAATGCGATCGCCGCCGTTTGAGCAGGCGTTTGAAGCTAGGCGTTCCTGATACCGCGGCTTAGCATCCTGTCCGGCAAGCTAGGCCGAGAGGATCACCCATGTCCGTTCTCCACCCCAATGTTCGCGGCCACACGGGAACGAGGACGGCCAGATGTATTGCTCGTTTGGAGAATGCGGACAATGTCAGGATTGAGGTCGAAGCTGAGCAGTATGCGGCCGACGAACGAACGGCGCATCTGAAGGCATTGCGGCTGGCGCGGCAGAAGGCCGTCTCCTGACTGCTCACCGGCCAGGGCGACATGCGGCGACGCGAGGATCCTGCGGGGCGAACTAACGGAGGCAATCATGGCGACCGAGAACCGCGAGCTTGAACACTCCCCGCTCTCCGGGATCGTCACCCGCGATGGCATCTCTGTCGATGTGCAGATCTACCGCTTCGCTGGTCCCGATGAGCCTTGGCAACTGGAGGTCATCGATCACGAGGGTGGATCGACCGTATGGGATTATCGGTTCGCGTCGGACAAACACGCTTACCGAGCCTTCAACGAGGCGGTTGCCCGTGAAGGGATCGGGTCATTTGTCAGCGCTCAGGGGAAGCTGCTGCACTGACCTCCGCCGTCTCGTGGAAGAGGCGCTGAGGTGGGAGCGGTAGTAGGAGGGTCAGCGGATGGCCGGGGATCAAGACGGCTCTGATCGGTCAGCGCGTCCCCTTCCCGAGTGTCTAACCCGGCTGATTGGGCCCACAGGGCCGGCCCCGGAGACGCCGAGTGACGATCGCAAACCTAGCCTGTTCGATCGTGTGTTGTGGTGGCTCAGCGTCGCGATGTTCGGGGCGGTTAGTCTCGTCTTCGGCGCTGCGCTGAAGATAGCTGGGCTTTGGCCGTGAGCCGCATCACCCTCGAAGCCGCCGGCGTCATCTTCATCGAGGAGAGCGGCGAGGGGCCGGGGGTGCGGCTGAGGAAGGCCTAAGGGCCGGTAGGTCGCAGTTCAGACGAATGACGCTGTGGCCTGTGGATCACGCGAAATCTGAATTGAAGAACTGTCAAGTTTTGTACGTAGCCGCCGACCTCAATCTCCGGCCATCAATGGCGATGCTCTATTAGGCCACCGCCATGCCCGCTGACGTCTATGACCGCTTTCACCGCTACCTAGTAATCGCCTTGCTGTGCGTTGGAGGAGCGATGATGGGAGCCGCTTGGCTCTGGGGCGGCCCGTGACGGATCGGCTAATCGGTCAGGGCTACGTGCGTCATCGCGAGGATCCTGAGGGGGCGAACTGATGCCCGTACCAAAAGTTATCGTCGGCGCTCACGAATTTATCGGTTCAGGCTCTTTTCTCCTGCAAATGCACGAGAGAGCGCAGATATTTCCGTTCGATGATAATCTGTATTCTTTTTACTTAAATATTACAATAGATCCTGCGATTACCGATCATGGGGGATGGACCAGCAAAACAGATTTAACTCCAATGGAAATTCATATAACTAGACCTTGGCTCTTTGGATCAAACGTTCTGAGCTATGGGGTTGGGATAGCGCAGTCTGAGAACGAGTTGATCTTTATGGCTCTTAACAGTCATGTGTTTGGAGATATTGATAGCCACGCAATATTTGCTTCGTATACAATTTATAAGCGAAACAAGTAATGGCCTTAGGCCCTTATCGACAACCAGATCCTGACGAGAAGCCTAAATCGAACCTCGTCGATATCGCTCAGGTACGCGCTCAATTTCGCCCGGCCGACCCAGCTGTTTCAACTCCGACTGGAGGCGGGGGTGGCGGCGGCCCACCCCGACGACCCAGTGCTGCCGATCGCAAGTTAGCCGCGCGGCGGCGGAACGAAAGTGTCAAGCTCGTTGCTTCAAGCTTGAGCAGCTTGGGCGTAGGGCTGATCGGGATTGGACTCGTTCAACCCCTCCTGAAAGATGTCGTGCTTCTTATCCGTGAATCGCACTGGGGTTGGGTTGCAATCGGCCTAGCCCTACATGCATTCTCACACTTCATCATCCACACCGAACTGCAGAGGGAGGACTAGGGTCATGCTAATCGAAGTTGCAATCGTCTCCGCTCTCATCGCCGGTGCGGGTTGGGCCTATCTCCGCTACACACGCTGGGCATTCGACCGAAAGTTCGGCAAGGCACGTGACCCAGAGCCGGAGGCTGAGGCCAGGCTCAGCTGAGACTGCCCTCACGCGGCATCTATCGCAGGCGGGCTTCGAGCACGCCATTCCCAATGGCGTCCATGCTCCTAGCCTTCTGCTGAGGCACATTCTCTCGACACCGCCATCCCAGCGGCTATCCTCCCGCCATGCGCACCGCCCTCGCCGCCCTCGCCTTCGTCGTCGCTGCCGATGGGGCGCAGGAGGTTGAATCGGTACGCGATTTGGCCCGCGGTGCAGAGTAGCGCTAGGCAGTTGCCCGGGAGCGGAACGGGGATTTAAGAAACGCGTGGGTAATTTGCACACGGGCCCGCCGCCGGGCGTTTCCGGCAGTTCCGTATGTCGAGCGTTTCCGTGAGTACCATCTCTTCCAGCACAACCTCACAGCTCTATGCGCAGCGACCTTCGCCGCCGCCCCAGGGCTCCGGCAAGGCCAGGATGACCGACACGATCAGCAGCGAGCTGACGACCGGCACGCTGAACAGCACCGATGCCACCGCCCTGACGAGTGCTCTCAGCTCGATCGATACGAGTCTTTCTTCAGGCACGACATCCTCGACGTCGGGCAGTAGTGCCACGAACACCAAGCTCGATCCGTCGGCGATGAAGGATCGGATCGACAGCTTGATCTCAGATCAGGTCAGCAGCGGCAGCCTCACGAGCGACCAAGCTACGGAGCTGAAGAACCTGTTCGCCAGTCACGGCAAATCGACCCAGACTGCCGACGCCACAAGCTCGGATGCCGACTACGTGTCCGGGGCTGGTGGCCCGCCTCCAGGCCATCCGCCCGGACCGCCCCCAGGGACCGATGCCTCCGGGAGTTCAGCCAGCAGCACGTCCTCCAGCGGTTCTTCCGCAAGCGACTTGCTCTCGACCTTTATCCAACAGCTTCAGGCTTCTCAGTCGAGTAGCGCAAGCTACGGGGCAAGCGGCTCGACCGGCACGGGCACCAATGCGTCGGCCCTGCTGTTCGACTTCCAGAGCTGAAGATATAGAGCGGGCGGAAACTCGACCGGCCTCTGCTCGATGCCGCGGAAGGTGCGGCGCACCCCGTTAGGAGCGCGCCGCAAAGTTGGCTCGCGGTCTCAACGTCGAGCCGACGCTCATGGCAAAGCTCAGGCCACGAAAAAGCCCGCGCCAGCGAACCGGGCGGGCTGAGTTCAGGGACGCTCGGTGCGTTACGCCGAGCGACTGTCGCGACCGTACCAGAGTCGCGAACACAGGAAAGGCCGTCGTGATGACAGATCGGGCGGCCTGAATGAGTTGAGAGACGAGAACTACTTCCCGCTCGGTGCGGCGTAGCTGCCAGTCGTCCCGTTGCCGCCGCTGCTTCCGGCCGGTGCACCAGGGGTGGTGTTTCGGACGAAGCTGGCGCCGGGGTACTTCCGCTGTGTCCGCATCATCGAGCGTCGATGCATGCGGTGACGTCTCATCCGAACATTAGTGAGCATATCGGAAGGCGAAGAGACGCCAGCTACAGGGCCAGCCGGCACAGCTGAGGCGGGAAGAGCCAGACCGGCAAAGCCACAACCAGCGAGCGCGGCGAGAACAAACAGTCGCATGGAGTTCCTCCTTGCCTCAGCGCAGGAGGATCGCGTCGGCCTACAAGGAAGCGCTGAAGGCGGCTTTCAGTTCAGTAGCCGCGTTCACCCACGACATTGTCCGATGCAGTTCCGCACTGCGTCCATTGCCGCCCCCCCGGGCGGACAGCGTGGCGATGCAGAAATTTATAGATGCAA
>NZ_JAKSYK010000069.1:0-21824 GCF_022829425.1 Methylobacterium sp. J-072
TACGCTTCATCGATCGTGGCATCGAACATGGCATTTGATCGGCCATAACGGACAAGATCCTCTCGGCCGCCGCCAGATTGAGGCTGTAGCCGTCCCCTGCGACGACCTCAGCCTGGCTATCGAGGAGGATTAGGCCGCCGCGGTTCCGAACATAAGGCTGATGCCAGCGCGACTTCGACAGCTTCAGTCCGAGGCGCTTCGCCTGCTTCCGGAGCTGCGCGAGACGAAGGGTGTCCTGGTAAGTTGGGGTCAGGTCGATCTCGTACACGGCACCCTCTCACGCCAGTGTCGACTAAGCCGCAGCCCGCCATGCAGCGCGCCACGGTCGTCGTGCTGGTGTAACGGCTCAGTGCTCGCATACTCAGCCGCGGGAGGCGAGGCCTCTCACCACCGGTAGATCAGGCTGCCAATGACCGTCGCCGGCTGATTACGATTGCAGAACCCGAACGAGCAAGTCTGGTAGTTCCGGTCGAAGATGTTGTAGCCGTTAAGCTGCGCGCGGAAGCCCTTGTACTTCGGGTCGAGCGCCGCGAAGTCGTAGGCCACCAAAGCGTCGTACAGCGTGACAGCGGTATTGCGCACCGTGTTCTGGTCATCTGCGTAGCTTGAACCGATGTAGCGGATGCCGCCACCGATCTGAAGACCGCGCAGGGCTGAGGACGGCGGGAACGCATAGGTCAGGAACGACGCGTAGGTATCCTGGGGGATGCCCGATACGAGGTTCCCGGCGAGCGACTGGCCAGTGAACGAGACCGAGTTCACGAACCGGATGTCGACGTGCGTGTAGGCGATGGTCAAGTTCGTGCCCGGGGTGAGGTTGGCGGTCGCCTCGGCCTCGAAGCCTTTCGAGCGCACGGCCCCGCCGGCAGTCTGGAACGCGAGGGAGGACGCGTCGGGGATCAGGATGTTCGACTGGATGATGTCGAAGCCGGCAAACGCGGTTTGGATGTTGGTGCCGGGGATCAGGTACTTCACGCCCGCCTCGATCTGATCACCGGTAGCCGGCTTAAACGCTTGTCCGTTCCGGTCGAGGCCCACCTGCGGGGTGAAAGTCGTGGCGTAGCTGGCGTAGGGAACAAGGCCTGGCGCCAGGACGTAACCCAGTCCGACCCGGCCCGTGAACGCGCTGTTGTTCTGGCTTGAGACCGCGCTGTCGGGGGTGGCGAAATTGTCCTGGAAGACCCAATCGTGGCGGCCGTTCAGGGTCAGGATGAAGTCGCCGAACTTGGCCTGATCCTGCAAATAGACGCCGATCTGCTCCTGGGTCTGGCGCGCGGCGGACCCGAGGGTCGGGGTCGCGATAAACTGCTGGCCGTAGTTCCGCGTGATGAGGTTCAGGTCCGGGGCTAGGCCAAAGCCGAGGCGTTGACTCAGGCTGTACCGAGCGTAGTCGACGCCCCCGACCACGGTATGGGCGACCGGGCCTGTGGCGAAGCGCGCCTCCAATTGGTTGTCCAGCGTCTGCTGCACCAAGCCCTCGCGGATATAGCCGGTGTCGCGCGTGCCAATCGTGTTTGCGTCGTTAATGCCGTTGATGTCGACGTATTTTCCACTGAGAAAGACGCCATAGTGCCGGAAATTCTGGCGGAAGACCAAATCGGGTGTGATGAAATGCTCGAAGGCGTAGCCGACACGATACTGCGTCTGGTTGAGACCGGCGAAGGCCGGATCGCCCATGTAGTACGGGCTCGCCCGGAAACCCGGGTAGTTGTAGTAGAACGTCGTGGCCGGCGTGTTGGTCGTCTGGAACTCGCTTAGGAACGTGAACGTCGTAGCCGCGTCGGGTTTCCAGGTGAAGGCGGGCGCGATGTTGAACCGGTCGTCGTTGGTGCCGAGACCGATGAAGGTGCCCGCCTCGCGGCGTAGGCCAGTCAGCCGGTAGGCCATGGTTCCACCCGACCCCTCGATCGGGCCGCCGACGTCGAAGTTGCCCTGGAAGCGGTCAAAGCTGCCGGCCTGGAACTGGATCTCGCCGAACGACACAAAGACGGGGCGCTTGCTGGTGATGTCGAGGATGCCGCCGGGCGAGCCGAGGCCGTAGAGGCCGGCGGACGGCCCGCGCAGGATGGTCACGGCCTCCGCGCCATAGGGCTCGATGCGCGGGAAGATGAACCCGCTGCCGATCACGCGCAGGCCGTCGCGATAGGTGCCCTGATTGGTCAGCACGTCGAAGCCGCGGATGAAGATCTGGTCGAAGCGCGGGTCGAAGCCCGACCTGGCCGAGATGGCGCCGGGGACGTAGTTGATCGCATCGCTCAGGGTCTGGACGTTACGGTCGTTGAGCTGCTCGCGGGTGACGACGGAGATCGATTGTGGCGTCTCGATGATGGGCGTGTTGGTCTTGGTTCCGGCAGTCGTCACGCGGGCTGTGTAGCCGGTTATGCCGGATGGGCCGCCGCCGCCGCCACTAGTGGCGGCCGTGCCGCCGTCGCCGCCGCTGAGGTTGACCCCACCGGAGCCCACCGGTCCGGGAGCTGAGCTGCCGGGTCCTGCTGCTTCAACCGAGAGTTCGTTGAGCTGGACGGTTCCGTCCTGCGCCGTCGCGGCCCCGGAAAGGGTGGTGGTGGCCAGAAGAACGGCGAGGAGTAGGGAGCGGTAGGACATGGATCACGCTGACGCGCACCGGAGCGGCACAATGCCAGTGTAATCACTGTTCACGGATCGTTGATCAAGCCGAAAACGTGTTGTATTTCACACACTTACAACGGTTCAAATCTGAAGAAATTCTAAGCTGGAGCTTTCCGATCACCCTCTGGTCATGCGCGAGACCAAGCTGCCCCAAAATGGTGCCCGGCCCTGGGCAATTCTTATAATACTAATTGCATTACCCCGAACAACGGAGCCAGGGGCGGAGCTGAAGATCCGCTTCCAAGCGTTGAGTTAATTTCCGCTTCCCACCCTTCACAAACCCTTGGAAGGTCCGCTTCCCGGCAGTTTGACGGACGGCGACTGAAGACCGGGCTGGGTGGGTTGTGACCACCTGCTTTTGATCGGAGAGTTGATGCTGCAGACGTTCGACGTCGATCAGACGGCTGGACCACATCTTCGGTCCGTCCGGTCTCCTCTCATCAGCCTCCGATCGTCTCGATGGCATGGCGCAGCGGTTCGACCGACAAGCGCAGGAGCCCGTCCAACGGCTGATCGAGTTCGAGGACCAGGAACACCGCCCCCGCCACCGACAAGGCGCCACACAGCAGCGCTGCAACTACAATTGCGTTCGCCCGCGCGAACAAGCCGAAGCTCAAGAACATCGCCGCCAGCCACGACACGAGCACAATCAGGAATGCGGGTGGGATCGACCCGCCGGGATCCTGGGTCATGAGCACGCGCGTGGCAGCGATGCCGTCGGCAAGTTGGCCTGCCCGATCCCGGGCAGAACGTTGCCCCTCGCTCTGCACGGTGAGCGCTTGGATGCGGTCCGGAAGACCGAGCAACCGGGCGTCACGCACGGGACGGGCGAGGCTCCCGTCCTCGTTCGGCTCTGCCGCCGCGCGATGTTGCAGTTCGTCGATCAGGGCCGCACGCAACTGGTCACGGATCTCTCGCGCGTCCACGCCGTAGCGGCCAAGCGCGCGGTCGAGCGCGACGACATCGGCGGCGATGCGGCGCAGCTGTCCGCTGCGCTCATCATAGTTCGACTTCGCCGCGGCGATCATCAGGCCGAGCACCAGCGCGGACAGGGTCGAGAGGAAGGCGGCCACAAGCCGGACGGTGTCGCGGGATTGCCCATCGATCTGCCCGGCCGGGAGGCGTTGGCCGAGGACGAGGCCGACGAGGCTTGCTGCACCGATGGCCGAGAAGACGATAACCGCGGTCACCAAAGCCCCCACGAGCCCGTTCCTCCGCCACTCCGGACCGATCTCGGATGATCCTCAGGTCGGCATCACCGGCACGAGGCCGTGGCGCAGCATCACCGCGCGCATGGCCTCGGGGTTGGCATGGCCCCCGTTCACGAGTGCGGCGGTCTCCTCGAAGTATGCTCGGCCAAGGACGCCAGGCGTCAGGATGCTGAGGAAGACCGCGGCTTGGTCCAAGCGGTTGGCAAAGCCATGCACGACTCCCCGGGGGATAAAGATGGACGCCCCTGGATCGACGGCGACATCCCGACCGGCGACCGTCCACGTCGTCGTCCCGGATAGGCCGTAAACGGTCTCGTCCCAGCTCTCATGGTAGTGAGCGATGGGCATGCCGGCGCCGGGTTGCACGGCGGTCGTGAACAGATCGAGACCGCCGCCAGTCCCCTGGCCATCTTGGAGGAAGCATAGCTCCAGGCCCCCGAAGCGAATGGGTGTCGGCATGGCGGCCTCCTCAGGCATGCTGTGCGCGCTTCGCAACTGGCGCTCGGTCAGCGTGCGTCGCGATCCGGGCGAGATAGGCTGCAATCGCTTCCGGCTTCGCGGCCGAGCAGGCGAGGTAGCCGTCAGGGCGCACAAGGGAGATCGTCCCCGCGTGCAGCGCCGGTCGAACGTCGGCCTCGACGAGGTCGCCGAACTCGGTGACGATGTCGTCGATCGCCGCGCTCGGTTCCGCGAAGAGAGCGAACTGTGGCGCCACCCCGGCTCCGACCGGCACCTGTCCGGCGACCGGGGGCACGCGCTCGCCCGGCCGCACGCCCTCGCGCGCACTCGGACCGTTGAGCGGGCTGTTGGCGTAGTGGATCGCCACCTCCGACATCGTGTCGGCCACGCCGTGCGAGACGCTCGGTAGGCCGAGCAGCAGACGCCCGACCGCGTTGCGAACGCCCTGCGCAACGGGGTTCTTCAGGGTGGCTACGCTCGTGAGCCGTTCGGCCGCCTTAAGTACCTCGTCGCCGACCGCGCTGCGCTCTGAGCTATAGCTGTCGAGCAGGGCTTCCTCCGCTCGACCGTGCACCACAAGCGCCAGCTTCCAGGCGAGGTTCACGGCGTCCTGCATACCCGTGTTCATGCCTTGGCCGCCCGCGGGGCTGTGGACGTGTGCGGCGTCGCCCGCGAGGAAGGCCCGCCCCTGGCGGTAGGCGGCGACCTTGCGGCCGTTGATGCGGAAGCCAGACAGCCAGACCGGGTCGAACAGTGTCGTGCCGGCGGGGCCACGTCGGTCGACGAGGGCTTGCACCTGTTCGAGCGTCGGCACCGGGGCGGTCTTTGCATCGGTGTAGGGCAGGTCCCCGATGATGCGGTAGCGGCCGGCCTGGATCGGAAAAATCAGGAGGACGCCGTCACTGTGCCAATGGATCGAAGCGTCCGTGTCGGTACGAGGATAGCCCGTCATGTGCACGTCGGCGAGGAACCAGTCGCTCAAGAGCGTCTCGCCTGCGAACGGCATGTCGAGCGCGTGGCGCACGGCGCTGTGGGCACCGTCGCAGCCGACCAGCCAGTCCGCCCAGACCGTCTCCTGCGTGCCATCGGCGCGCTGCAACGTGGCTTCGACGCCATCGGCACCCATCGTGAATGACGTCGCCTGCGTGCTACGCTCAACGGTGAGACCCTGCTCGACGAGACGCTCCTCCAACAGCCGTTCGGTCTCGGACTGAGGTATGGCCAGCGCATAAGCGTGGACGCTCGGGATGGCGTCCATGGCTACGCGACCAACGACTTCGTTGCCGGCCACGAACGTGACCCCCTCGACCTTGAACCCTGCGTCAACGAAGGACGCCGCACCTTGAGTACCGCCGCGGTCGAGGAGTTCGAGCGTGCGGCTCCACAGCACCATAGCCTTCGACTTGTCGGTGCGCTGCGCCGCCTGATCGACGATGCGCACGCCGACACCGTAGCGTGTCAGCTCGGACGCGAGCGTCATGCCGACGGGGCCAGCGCCGACGATGAGAACGGAAGGCGTCATGGGCTTCTCCAGATCGCAGTATCGCAGGAGTGCGCCCTGGGACGACCGCTAAGCGGGTCCGGAGCCTCCGACGATGAGGTGCAGCGCGGTCTTGATCATGCCGGCGGCGCGCTGCTTGCCGTCCGGACGTCCGGTTGCGAGGCTGACGACGGAGAGCCCCACAGACAGGGCGTGTAGGAACCGAGCTGACTCCTCGGCCACGGGTGAGCCGCTGATGCGGCTGAGGAACGCCGTCACATGGGAGGCGATACCGTCGACCAGTTCGCCGAAGAGTTGGCGCAGCCGCGGCTCCTCATCGCTGGCCTGAACGAGCGCCATGAGCACGCGGGTGTTTTCGTAGCGGGTGACGAGTTCGGCGATGGCGCCGGCTGCTTCATCGAGCGTGGTGAGGGAACCTAGCGTGGCATCGACCGCCGCGAGCTGGCGGTCCACCGCAGCGCGACCGACCGCGGCGAGCAGGTCGAGGCGGGTCGGGTGATAGTAGGTGATGTGGCTCTGGCGCAGGCCGGCGCGGGCAGCGACGCGAGGCTGGGTGAAGCCGACGTAGCCGTGCTCGCGCAGGGTGGCGAGGCCCGCTTCGAGGATCTGCTGTCTGCGCTCATTCACCGACTCGCCTTGGTTGGTAGACATACCAAACACCGATCCGCAGTACGACGTCAATGGCATTCCTGCGAGGCATGTACCCGAATGGCGGTGGGCAGGAACAGTTCGTCAGTGCGGTGGATGAGGTGACAGCGATATTTGCTGAGGAGGAGCGTTCGGACACGTCCCAATGGCCAACTGGGTTGAATGCTGAAGGTCCGCTTCGGGGCGAAAGGCCGAGGTCCGGTTCCCACCCTGAGCGGACCTCGCGAGGGGGTATCAAGCGTCGGACTTCAACCATTAGGTGCAAAACCGGAATGCAGCCCGTCAGCCGTTTTGCGGAACGTGGAGGTGCGAAAGATCTAGTTTTTCGTACCGAACCTTCTCGATCTCGCGATCCAATGTGCTTGCCCGCAGTCCCGACCCATAATCGTCTTCGGTTCGCCCGCTGGACCATCCGCCGAGTGCCCGCACTCGTTCTGCTGAAATGTCGGCTTCGCGAAGTGCGTCTCGGTAATTGTGCCGAAAGCTATGAAAACTTGTCCGCGGCTCTGCTGCTTCACACGAGCGCAGGAAGTTGGCAAACCACTTCGAAAAATTGTCGCTAAGGTAGCCCGAGCTTTTTGCCGCCGTCAGTTCGGGGAATAGACGCGTCTCGCCGCGGGCAATGGCTGCATCTCGATACTGCAGAAGCCCACATCGCTTCAGCTCCGGGTGGATCGGGACGAAACGCTCGCCAGCGGCTGTCTTCACGCGCTTCACGCCGGCATCGTCGGCGGCCACGATGATGACATCGACCCCATCGAGTTGCGCAATGTCGCGCACTAGGAGCTGGCAAATTTCATTCATCCGCATTCCGGTGAAAAGCGAGATCAACGGCACCCAGAACCGTCCGCGGCGGATGACCTGAGTACCTACACGTGCGTAGCCGGCCTCGTCGTTCAGGCACCCTGTGTAGAGCGGCGCCGAAAAAAGCTTGATGAGCTGTTCCGCGGAAAACGGATGCCGTCGATCTTTTGCGGCTACACCATCGATCCCGACTGAGAGGCCGGCGGTGGGGTTGTCTGCTTGCAAGCCCCGCGCGATGGCGAAGCCCATGAGAGTGGAGAAGGCGGATAGGTAGGAGCTTGCCGTTAGACGGGTCATGGGGGCGGCACCTGCTTTGGCTGCGACATCGGCAGCCTGAGGCGCTGTAAGGCCAGGAAACCGCTTCGTGGCGCTTGCGGGTAGCCTGACCAAAAGGTTCACCAGCTCGGCCGCATCGGCGCGCTTAATCTGTGAGACATCCCGGTCGGCCCCAAACAACTCCTCGAACAAGCGAGCTTGAGCGGCACCCTTCAGCCTCGATTTCGGTGACATGCCCTACCAAGCAGGCCGGCCCTATGTTGGGCTATCAGTTCGCTCAGCGTGACGCGCTTCGCTGCTTTCGACGGAAGCGGGACATCAGCCGTCGCATCCGCGAAAAAGGTGTCTCCGGATTGATGGGAGAAATCGCTCCTTGCGTCCCGTAGTTCTCGTCTCGCTTGCTCCAGCGCGCCTCGGCGGACCAAGTGGATGAGGTGTCGAAACTCGGGTGCGTTGAAATCTACCGCGATACCGTGGCGCTGGAGGAGCCGCTTAGCTGTGCTGAACGTGCTGGCCTGACCGTTGGTGTCCTCAGGGTCCGCGAAAGTCGCCTCTTCGATCTCCAGGTCCATCAACTCATCCTGCCGGGACCAAGCAGGGGCTGCGCTTCGTTTCCGGTCGAGCCGAACGTCCTCACGCTCGTGAAACCAAGTCAGCGCGATGTGCTCCGCCTCGGAGCGTGTCAGCGCCCGAACTGGTGCGGGATCAAGTTGGCGTTTGGCTGCGGCAATCTGTGCATCGATTGCGATAAGCTCGATCAGCAACAGCCGCCGAGCTTCTGGAAAATCACCCGTACCCAATGATTTTCGAAATTCGCGCTTTTTGATCAGGCCAGCTCGACGAAGGGTCTCGGGCACTTTGACCCGAACCCACCACGTGCTTCCCCTGAGCTGTAGCCGGGGATCTCTTCTGGGCATGAGTTCAGGCGGCTTAGTGTACCACTGTGGTGTACCAAGTTAGCCCTAAAACTCATTTCTGAGCAATGAGTTTGTGCCTTTCCAACAGGTTAAGAAAACCTGGTGGAGATGAGGGGAATCGAACCGCTGACCGGTTGATCGTGATCGTACGGCGATTCGGGCTGGCGCGGTACGAGGGACGATCGCCTGGCTCAGAACTCCGGCGTCGGGTCCTCAGGGTCATCGTCTTCGTCGTATGCGTCGGCATCGCCCGTCTCGCGATGCTCGTCGCTTTCATCGTGATCGGCATCCCAGTCACCGTAATCAAGTTCTTCTTTGGGATCGGGGTCCGCTGCCATCTCGGCATCGAATTCGGTGTCGCGATCGAGACCATCAGGCTCGTCGGAATCCATGAGCGGGAGGTCGCGGTCTGCGGGATCGTCGGCGGTCAGTGATGGGGCCATGGGGTTGGATGCGGCACCAGCCCCGGACCCGCCCCCCGATGTCGTCACCCCGATCACAGCCCCCAGAGCATCCCGTCCCCAGCGAATGTGCTCGATCACGCCGGCGATGAATGCGCGGTCGCTTCCGGCGATGGCGAAGGACACATCGAGATGCGGAGAGTGCCGCAGCAGGGACCCGGCCCAAAGCCAATCGGACGGATCTCGCACCAGGATCTCGGCGTTTTTGGGCGGGTCGGCCCAGGCCTGGCGCGGCGTCAGCCTCATCGCAGGGAGATCCGCCGCCCTGATGCCGCCCGCGCGCGCGTCATCTTCTGCATCGGCTGCGCCGACGTCCGGTCGATTCGAGCCGATCGTCACGGCGGCGATGTCGTCATATGAGGCTTGCGCAGGCCCGGCGTCGCCACGCCGGCCCAGCCGTTGCTGCAGGATTTGCAGCGAGATCGCGTCGCGGCGGGGGAGTGGCAGGGCGGTGCCGAGGAGCTGCTCGACAAGCAACGGGGCGATGCCGCGCTCGGCTCGAGTGACCGGCCCCTCCAGGACGACGCCGAGGCGCAAAGC
Source organism: Methylobacterium sp. J-072 (assembly GCF_022829425.1). Taxonomy (NCBI): domain Bacteria; kingdom Pseudomonadati; phylum Pseudomonadota; class Alphaproteobacteria; order Hyphomicrobiales; family Methylobacteriaceae; genus Methylobacterium; species Methylobacterium sp. J-072. Next base: position 9,446 of record NZ_JAKSYK010000069.1, read on the forward strand.
CGCTCCGGCCCGCGATGCGCGTGCAACCAGGATCTCGAGTTCGACATCGTCGAGCCTGTCGGCGGAGAGAACAACCACAGTCGTCCCGGGCGACCAGCGCAGGACCGCGGCATCGCGTCGATCGAGCTCGGCCAGGTGACGAGCGGCGATCTGGCGGCAACCGCGCGGCCAGGGCATCTGATCCGCCAGCTCGCGACGCAGCCAGGCATCCGACCAGACCACGACGAGGTGCCGATCAGGATCCAATGCCGCGCCGATCCCGTCGAGGATCACCCGCAACTCCGGCAGTAGGCCGGCCGCGATCGGGGCGAGCGACACGCTCACGTGCCGCATCCCTGCCACGTCGGCGAGGATGGTCGCGGCGCGCTCGCATGCAAGACGGCTCGTGAACAGCGGCTCGTCGGCCACCGCCGATGCGGCGGCCCGGAAGCGGATCACATCCTCGTGCCCGAGCACGGCCGCGACCTGATCCGCAACGGCGTCGGGCTCATGGCCGGCGCCCGCCAGGAAGGCCTGGAGCTCGGTCCGGGAGACGATCGACCGCGCCTGGGTGAGGATGCGCAGCACCTCCGCCGGATCGGTCGAAAGCAGGCGTCGCCCGGTGCGGACGTCATCGCGGGCTTGCTCGCGGCTGCGACCGGCAAGCACAGCCTTCGACCCGCGCTTCGGCCGGCCCGTGACCTGTGGCTCGGCCAGCCCGGATGGCGGCGGAACGGCAAGGTCGATGCATCGCTCACGGAAGAACTCGGCCTGCACCCGAGTCCAGATCGCCGACCAGTCGAGGGCGTGTACCAGCCGCCCTCGCACCACCGGAAGCCAACGCCGCTCTAGGGTGCGTCCGATCTCGCTGCCCATCACGGGGTAGAGCCCGACGGTGAGATGGGCGTGGCGATGGGCGACGTGTCCGTCGTCATCGAGCACCCGGTGGATATCGGCCCGCACCGGCAGACGCCTGTCGTGAAGGAGTTCGGCGAAGCACCGCACCAGGGCGGCGCATTCGGGCAGGCTCAGCTCCGCCTCCCGCGGCAGACCGAGCACGAAACTTAAGCCGACCACCCTAGTGGTTCCCATCGATCGCCCCCGGCGCTCGATCGCGTACCAGAGGACGCGGGGATCCTTAAAGCTGGCGGAGGCGTCCTCCGGCAGCAGGGTAAAGCCGGCGACCGCGTCATCATGCCGGCGTGGCCGGTAGAGCACCGCGCCGGTGTCGTCGGTCAGGACCCGGCGCTCGGCATAGGCCGCCGCTGTGGCGATGCCGCGTCGGGCGAGGCTGAGGATCTCGCAGGAGGCGAAGGAGAGGGGCATGACCGTCCGACACTCCGTTTATCCATCTGTCGGATTTGCGCATAACTCGTGGCCGGAGGCTTGGCCTCCCCGTGGGGAAGCGTACTACCGATGCCACTATTCTGTTGCGGTGTCGAGCTAAATCCGACATTGTGATCCTGAGCCGCTGACGAGCGTGCGTGTCGGAGACGTCGGATGGAATGGGATTTTGAACGGGTCGTCCACGCCCGCGCGAGGGCGACGGAGGCGCAGGCCGAGTACAGGAACGCCTGCGAGGCGGTGGCGGCCGGCCTGATCGGGGAACTCGCGGCACTGCCCGTGGACCGGATCAGCCAGGCAGCGGCACAGGTGCGCATTGCTCTTGCCGATGCCGCGGCGGGACCGGGAGATGTCCAGGCCCGTCAGGCCTGGCAGGTGCTGGCGCTGCGGGCGGGCACGGCCCCGCCCGCGGGCGGGGACCGGGACGCGGACGAGACCGAGGTGGTGTTGCGGCTTGCCCGCGCGCCGAGCCAGGACGACGTCGCCTTGCTCGAGGGCCTCGGCCTCAGGTCGATCCGGGCCGGGGTCGTGGCCTTCCGCGGCCAGTGCGGGCTCGAGAAGCTGGCGCCGCTGATCGCGCGCTACGATGGCCACGTCCAGGACGCCTCATATGCAGGCCTCTCTCCTCGCTCGCGCCAGCCCCGTCAGGACGATGGGCCGGGCGAGGCGGACGCGAAGGTCGCCGCGACGGCCGCGTCATCGTCTTCTTCGGCGGCGGCAACGTCGGTTCCGGATGCTGCGGCGGTCCCGGCGTCGATCGGCGTCGAGCCATCCGGGCCGGTCGACCGCTTCGTTCCCCGCGCCCCTCTTCCCACACGCGCCGGGGAACGCCGGAGTGGTGGCGAGGCCGACGATCATCATCATAACGGTGGAGAGGTCCGGTGAAGGGCGAGCCGGAATCGGTTCTGGCGCAGCGCGTGCGCGAGCGGCTGGTCGCGGTCGGCATTACCCAGGCCGAACTGGCGAGACGTGCCTTCGTAAATCGCAGCTTCGTGTCAGATTTGCAGAGGGGCCGCAAGGCCGTGATCCGCGAAGATGCCTTGGCGCGCTTCGCTACCGCGTTGCGCTGCTCGGTCTCCTACCTCGTCGGAGAGAGTGACGACCCGAGCGTTCCCGAGCGCCCCACCCCGGCACGTCGACTTCCCCCGCCGCCGCGGCTGCCGGCCTATCTTGCCCCGCGCGTCCGCGACCCGGGCGATCCTACGCCGCGCAAGCCCGACCTGCCCGCCGACTGGAGCGAGGACGAGCGCAACAGCGTGCTCGCCGAGGAGGCGCGGCGCGACCGGGAGCAGCGCGCCTACGACCGCGAACTCGACCGCCTCGACCCCTCCACCGAGATGGAGCCGACGCTCGAGAATGCGGTGCTCAATCTGCTCGAGTTGCGCCTGCGGTCCCATTCTACGCTCAATAGCGGGAAGGACACCGCCTCCAAGGCCATGTCGGCGCTGATCCCGGTGTTCGGACAGCGCTATGGACAGGCTCTTCGCGTCGAGGACGGGGTGCAACTGCACCACATGATCAGGCCGATGCCGCTGGCGCGCTGGCCCGGCGTCTACGCGATCATCTGGCCTGATGATGGACTCGACCCACGCATCCGCCGCAGCGAGACCGTGGTCGCCGTGCCCCGCGCCGATATCCGCCCCGGCGACGACGTGATCGTCCTGACGCGAGCCCCGGCACCGGCGACCAACATCCTCCTCGGCCGTCTGGTCGAGGCCCGGCGCGACCGCATCCTGCTCGCCGGATTGGCCGGCGACGGGCCGGACATTGTCATCCCCAGCGCCCAGCTTCAGGCAATCCATCGCCTGGCAATGATCATCGCCGCCGGCATCTGAGCCCAAAAACCTAAGGACCTTATCATGACGCCCTTCTCCCCCACGCACCGCATCTCGTCCTCGCTGCCTCGCCTCCAGGCCGAGGCCATCATCGCCCGTCTTGACCTCGAAGGCTTCATCCGGTCCTGGAACTCCGGCTTAGGCTCGATCATCACGAGCTACGAGGCCTTTCTCGACGCGGTTGCCTTCAAGCCCAACGGGCTCGCGGCCTTCGACGCGGCGATGGAGGAGGCCGCGGCGGATGGCGGGGCCCTCGACAACGCGCTTCAGTCCCTGCTCGACCCGGTCATCATCGGTTCCGCCATGACCGCCATCTCGAAGGTCTGTGCCGACTGGGCCGAGGAGATCGTTACCGACTGGGAAGAGCAGTCCGTCGCTGAGCCGGCGCCGTTTTGTGACGCGAAGACCTTCATCAATTGGGTCCTGTCCCAGCATAATCGGCCCGCAGAACTCTGCGGTCCCAACGGAGAAGAGATCGTCGACACAGCCTCCGCCGAGACCCTGTTGCGGCAGGCTCTTGGCAGAGCCATGACCAAGACAGGGACCTCCGGCTGAATCGAGTCGGCGGGGTGAGCTGGTATGACCAGGTCAGATCACTGCGATACGCTGGCCGGACACAGTGATCGCCGGTGCCGGTGAGGTCGGGCGCGAAGGTTGTCGCGTTGCGATACATCGCACGGCGCCAGTGCTCGGACCGATTGTGGAGTTTAGGGCGTAGCGTATCGACCTGCGATTGCGCCAACTTGCCGAGAGAGACCAGGAGATCGAGCGAAACCGTCGCGCGCCCGCACGCCACGATCCGCTTCTTCCTCGTTTCATGGTCCTTGCGCGCGGCTTCTATGCGGAGGGTTTGCTCGCTCGCCGAATTGAGCGGAGCGACTCCCTCGACGATTTGAAGAAGCGAGGTCCGCCGCTTCCCGATCGCACGATTGGCGTTCGGATCGCCGTTTTCGCCGCGCCACACGGCGTGCATGAAAGAGTTTAGCGAGGGCATTCCCCTCGCGCCACTCGGCGAAAGCCAACGCTCGGACGGTGCGGTCGATCATCTGTTGCAGTCGGAAGGAGCCCACCTGCAGTGTTGCTGGTAGCGGGCGTGCGGCTGGTTCACCAAATTCGGGAAGCTCGGCGAGCTGTGTTTAAGCGTGGAATAAGGGTCCTTCCGCACTTTCGGTGCTAAAGGTTGGCATCCGATCAAGCTTTGCCGACCGCGGCTCATGCAGCATGCAGGACGCGCTGGTGCAGGAGATCGAATCCGGCGCGGCCGCACATACTGCGCTTGATCAGCTTGAGGCGGTTGACCTGCCCCTCGACGGGGCCGTTGCTCCAGGGCTCGACGATGGCGGCGCGCACGGCTGGCTCGTCCTGCCAGAGCCCTGTGACGAAGCCGCCGAGATCGGTCGCGGCTGCAACTTCCAGCCACGGCGTCAGTCCGGTGGTATCGTTCTGGCGCAGTAGATCGGCGAAGGCGCGGATATGCGCAGCCTCGGCATAGGGCCTCGAGCGGTCGCGGCCGACGACGGTTACGCTCGGCTGGGCGGCGAGCCAGTCCCGCACCGGTGCCGATGAGCGGCCGGGCAATAGGTCGATGACGCGCCGCTGCTCCAGGTCGCACACGATGGTGTTGTAGGACCGACCGCGCCGCCACGCCCAATCGTCGATGCCGACCACCCGCGGCGGCGGAGACGGTACGGTCCCGCGACGACGGATCAAGCGCAGGACGGTGTCGCAGCTGACCGGCATGGTCAAGCGGACGCTTTTCCTGCGGGTCCTTCGGGCGTACGTGGAGGCGTACGATGTCCCTGCCCAGGGCGACATCCTCCATGATTGTATTCCAGAAGTAGTCGGGGGGTCCGAAAATACGGGGTGACGTCAAACTAGTGGATTACATCGTGGAAACCGCTCGACGATTGAATCAGCGTTTTACTAGCCGATTGCCGGGATGACGGTGTCCCGCACCGTGCGCTACCGTTGCTTGATGATCTTCCCTGCCGCGTAGCGTTCGGCGTTGCCGGCCTTCATGCGCGCTTTCTCTGCATCGCGGGTGACGCCCCGTTGGATGTCGCGTAGCCGTACGATCTCGGCCTTGAGCTCCGGCTGCGGCAGCAACTTCGCCGACTCGACGGCAGGTTCCAGCAATTCTGCCCAAGTCTTCATGACGGGACGTTTGAAGGAGAGGAGCTCCGCCTCGGTATAGCGCCGGGTCATCCGGTGCTCGTCATGAGTCGTCTCCGAGCCCGCCGTCGCGTGATCGAGGATGTACCCGACGAAAGCCAAGTGGTGCCCGGCCTCGGCCAGCACGGAGGAGAAGCAGCGTCGTACGTCGTGCGGGCTCATGTCCGCGCCCGGGATCGTCGGCAGGTTCTTCGTCAGCGTCCCGACCTCGACGTGCCCGCTCTTGGCCGGCACGCCGAGCTTCGCGGGCCTGCGGGTCGGGAACAGCCACTCGGTCCCTGGCTTGTGCTCGGCCAGCCAAGCCAAATGGCGTTGCACGGCCGCCCAGGCCGGCGGGGGAAGCGGGATACTGTGCGGCTTCCCGGTGGCCTTGGCCTTCGGGGTCTTGCGGTGCCCGGCGCGCCAGATGCCCCAACCCTCGTATGCGGACCACGCCTCGAATTCCTCGACGCGGGCTCGCGCAATGGTCAGTCGCCGCTGCGCCGTCCAAGCGAGCAACTCCATCGCGGCCGCGATCACAGGCCTAATGGCCCCGCTGCGTGCCGTCGCGACAACCAATCCGAGTCGGTTCAGGTCGGGAAAACGCTGCTGCGCCTTCACGGCACCGAGCTTGGGGGCCTTCAGCCGGTCGAGAACGCTGCCGTCGATGCCCGACTCCCGTTCCTGGGCAGGCTCCGCCAGCCAGCCGAACATCCTCTTCGTCACCCGCACGACGTCCCGGGCCTGGCTGCGCTTACCCTCCTTCACCAGCGCAGCGGTCACCTTGGCGACGTCCGACGCCGCGATGCGCGCCACGGGGATGCGGTCGAGGTCGCGCATGGCCGGGCAGCCGACGACGGACGCATAGTTCCTCACCGTCTCGGCTGTCAGGTTGCCTACCTCGGCCTCGGCAGCGAGCCACCGCGCCCATGCATCTCGGGCCTGCCGGTAGGTCCAGGTGGTCACCTGCTCCTCCCGCGCATGGATGAGGGCGCGGGGCGGCTTGGGATCCTTCGGGTCCGCCTTTCCCGTCCGCTCCGTCTTGCGGTCTTCCCACGACAGGGTGTCATGCAGGGATTTCATCCAGTATGCGTCGGGTACCCCGTGGTCGGACGTAACGTGCCATTTGACGTTCCTGGCCGCGCTTCGGGCATGCGCGAGCGACCAGACGTCGACTGGACCGATGGTGATCCGTCGGTCCTTGCCTTGATGCTGGAGCCGCATTTGCCAAACGCAGCCCGATGGCTGGACGCGTAGGACCAACCCTCTGCTCTCGACGTCGTTGATCTCGCGCCGGACGCCAGCGAGTGCGTCGGCCTTCGCCTTGACGATGGTCGTCTGGCGGATCTCGATGCGCTCGCTTGCCATGGTTCCCTCCCATTCCCCGCCAGCGACAGCTAGGACGACGCTAGGACGACTTAATAAAAACAAGCATCGGCCTGATAGGCAATCGGAATTTGGCCATTCGGCAGAAACCGACGTAGAAGCGAACTGGCGTTCGGTATTTTTTAAGGTTCTCTGACAATGGGTTGCGGGTAGGCGGGGTCCGTAGCCCCCCTCGGGACACGAGCCTGGATACCCCCACCCACCGGATTAGAGCCTTCGCCTTCTAAGCGGCAGGTCGTTGGTTCGAGCTCAACCGGGGTCGCCAAGCATTACAATGACTTGGCTCGCTTTGATATCGGTCGTTCCGACAAGCCGGCGGCTCCTCATTCCGACAAATCCTCTCGATTTGTTCGGGTGAGGCGGCGCTTTCTCGCGTCCCGGCGATGATCTGGCGCTAGGTCCTTTTTACGTAGCGGGGCAGGGTTCGGGCGTTTTTGTGCCGGCTGATGGCGCGGATCTGGGCGTCGGTGAGTTCCGCATCACCGAGTTCGGTCATGCCACCGTGCCGCCAAGAGCGGAAAGAGAAATCGAGAGGCTGTAATTCCAATGGCTCAGGCCGACCGCCGAGCTTTCCGGCAGCACGTTTACGCTCGACTTTTTCGCTGACGAATCGATGCTCGCGAGCGACCTGATCGTTGCGCCAATTGCCCTCACTTAGGGTCCAATCGGCCAGCACGATTGCCTTCAAAGCGGCCCAGCGCTTGGGCGTCGTGCCGAAGCGCACCGGCTGGTCGGCGACCTACGACATGCTGGCGCGCATCCCGCGAGGATAAGCGACAGAGTGCGGGTGTCGAGGTTAGAACGGGTAGGCCGTCACCAGCAGTCGGCGGTCGTCGCCGGTCGGCCTGAACCAGACCGATCGCGTCCGCCACGTCGAGTCTTCCAGCAGCGTCATCGGGCCCTCGCCGAGCACTCAGGCTGCGCGCAGAACGTCGGGCGCAGGGTGGTGTCGCCAACCACCGGCCGAGCGAACTCCACTTTGTAGGCCTTCCACCGTCGTAGACCATGACGATGGTCCCGCGAGACCCGGCCAGTATGCGCTGACCGTTGTCGGTCTCCACGTTGCGCACGATCTCAACCACGCTCAACTCGGGGAAGGGGAAGAGGAGCGATCCGGTCGGCGCTTTGCGCAGGGTGTACATCGTCTCGACGGACATGCCGCCGACAATGGCGCTCGCTTGCAGAATCCGCAACCGAATGGCCGGTACCGATTGCAGCACGTGCAAGCCATCGACGCCGGTCGCTTAGTGATATGGGGGCCCAGGCCATCGCCTCGGTTGTCGACCCTCGCTCTGACGGCTACAGGGCGCGCATGCCTGACAAGCTCAACGCCCTCCTCGAACGCCTGAAGGCGCACCAGCGCACGCTCATCCTGGCGATGGCCGAGTACGATGGGCTGCCGGCCGGGAGCGCGCTGCGCCAAGTCGCCGAGTTGGAGAACGTCATCGCCGCGGTCGAGGCGGTCGCAGCGGAAGAGACGGATCGAGCCCGGCGGGCGTGAACATCGCCGACTCGAATGACAACGGCGCAGCAACCAGGAGGGTCACTGCGCCGCTGGATCGGGCCGCCTGAGGGGGCGGAGGGCGGCCTCGAGGAAACGGGTACGCCCGATCCGACCGCTGAGAGGTGCGCGCCGGCACATCCAAACGCCTGTGGCTCGGATGCGACGGTGCTCGACGACCGCCTGTGGACGGCGTGAAATGCCCCTGATCGGTCAAGATTCGAGGGCGAGCATGATGCACCCATCCGATCCGGCTTGCCTCATGTTCGCCCGACCTCACGCCTTCGCCCTCTATCATCGCGAGCGCCTCGCCGTGCTCCTATCCTCGGCATTGTTCCTGGCCGGTGCACTCCCGTTGCTCTGGGCAGTGAGCTGACCCTCTAGGCGCACAAGAAAACACCTCGGCCCCCCGTTCGTGGACGCGACCTGATGATTGGTCAGGCGGTGTCATTCGGTGACCGTGCTCCGGCGCTTCGAACCCGGCGGGCGAGGGGTCGTGTTCGGCCAGAGCATTGTGCCGTTTGGCCACCGTTGGATCGACCGGACCTCGCCCTTGGGATCGTCTGGTAGCAGGCCTGCACCGGACGAGTTTGACCCGGCGGCATAGAAGTACCAGTCTCCTCATTTGGCGGGGCTCATAAGCGATATAGCTACGTTTATCGCTCCGTATAAAACAATACGGAGGAAACTACGTGGACCGGCACAGCTTTGACCAGAGCAACATCACGTGGCGCACCCTTGATTGGCTCGATCACATCGCCTTTTTCGTCTACAAGGTCGATGAGGAGAACCGGATCGTCGATGTGCTCTTCAAGTTCGCTGCCAACCAGCGGGTGATGCTGCACCGGCATCACTGCCCTTACGTCACCCTGGTCATGCAGGGCGAACTGCGGTTCTACCGCCCGAACGGTCAGCTAAAGGAAATCCGCCCCACCGGCAGCTTTGTCTCCGGGCCCGCCCATGGCGAACCTCACGAGGAGGGCGGGGGCGATCAGGATGCGATCGTCTTCTTCAGCAACCGCAACATCGAAGACGCGCTCTACGAGTTCCTCGATAAGGACGGGAACACGACCCAGGTGTTGGGGATCGCCGACTTCAAGGCGCAGCTTGAGGCGCAGATCGCGGACGGGACAGCCGCGAAGGTCGCCGGTCGCCCCGTCTGATGGAAAGCGCCCCGCAGTTTTGCGGCTGCGGGGCTGAACCCTATCAATTCACATGCGGGAGCGGCGCATGTGATGATGCCGGTGACGGGTCATGTGTCGCCGTCCCATCATGCCGGTCTGGCCACCCATCCGCTTCTGAGACGAACTCTTCACGCTGCCAGGGTTGTTCATGTTGCCTTCGGCGCTACCACCGCCAGCAGGTGTCTGCGCCATCGCTGCTCCTGCCATCGCGACAGAGAGCGCGGCAGCGAGAGCGATTGTCTTGATCGACATGGACATTCCTCCGGGCCGATCGGCTTGATCAGCCCATGAGCAAACATCCCCACGGTCGGTATCGTTCAGGCTCCCACCATGATTGAAGTTACAAATCCTGACGGCGTCGCAACCGCAGCGCCAAGATCAGCGCGCCAGGCCAGAACGCGAGGCTCAGCACCGCGATCGGCATGATCGGGCGGCCCTTCCACCACACGATGATCACCGGCACGAACAGGCCAAGGGTCGCGATGGTGAGGAGCGCCCAGAATTCGAGGTCGGACAGGTCCATCGAGGGTACGTAGGGGCATTCTACCGCTCAGCTTCTTCACTCCTGGTGGCACAGTGCCGCTACCATGCCGACCGCTTCGGCCGAGCGCAGGGGCGATATGAGGGCTGTGGTCGCCTGCACGGACGGATGGTCTACCATCTCGGCGACGGGTGCTGGTGGGACGCTGAAGGCCGGCTGCTTGCGCGATGGGTGGGGGCGCCGGATCCGGGGCAGGTCTGGTACCGATATTCTCGGCCGCGCTCGCCGGACCCATGTCGTGCTGGCCGCCGCCCACCACGATCACGACACCGCGATCAACGCGGATGCTAACCCCGTGGCGTTCTGCCAGCACTGCCACATCATCTACGACCGACCGGAGCATCAGCGCGGTCGATGGCGGACGCTGTTCCGGCGGAGGGCCATGGGTGGTTTGTTCGGCGGTCCCCACGCCTGAAGGCGATGAGCATGTTGCTGTTGATCGATTGACTACGTAGCTCGCCGAGGCCGAAGATCCGGCATATACGTAGATTGCATTAGCTGCCTCAATTCTCCGATTTGAGAACGGTTAATGCGCCGTTAACCACTGCGGATGCTGGTTCTCTGGATCTGAAGGAGCCCGATCCATGATCTCGACCGGTCTGATGTTCGTGATCAGCGCAGCGCTCACGGCCGCTGCAGCAGGTGCTGTCAGCGCCCCGGACGTCCGAAGCCGATAGCTGCAGCTTCAAATCATGTCGCAGGGTGTGACAGCCCAGCGACAGCTCTGATTTCTTGCCATGCGGCCTCGTCCCGGTCCTCGAACCGGCACAGTTCAGCTGCCACACTGACCGGATCGAACGCCGTCTCCGGTCTTTGCGATGCTTGCGACCGCCCGCTCCTTTTTCCGGCACAACCGCGAGGGCGGCGCAGTGCTGGGGTCCTCCGCTCTGTTCATGACCGGGGCCATGACGCTGATCTGGCTGCTCGGCTGAACCAGCATCACTTCGGGTCGACGCTCACGTTGCGGCTGAGAACCCAACCGTGCTCGCATGGACCCGTATACTGTTGCTCGACGGGCACGAGGATGGTGGTCCGGCAGCCGAGCAGCGCAGAGCCGTAGACGACGCCCAACCACAGTCCGAGCTTCTCGCAGACTACGACCATGTCGCCGTCGTGCAGGCGCCCGATCTCGCGGAACGGCGTTTCGCCGGGACCGCTTTGGACCGCGAGGAAACTGTCCGGCTCCGATCCGACCTCGACGATATGGCCCTTCTCAGGACAGGCATCGTCCCCGATCGCCCCGTGCATCAGGATCGGCACGTTCAGCGGTGCAGTATCAGCCGAGGCTGTGCAGGGCAGCATGAGCGCGAGAAGCAGCGCAAGCCGCGATACGATCGATGGCATGAGGGCGTCGAACTGTCGGATGTTTGGGAGGGTCGGCAACTCGACCGCCCTGCTGGGCGCGAGGATGAACAACGCGTCTGAGGATGAGGGGATCCGGGCCGTGAGCCGGCGCTTGCGGTGTCCAGTTCCCCCGCCGCACCGACCCTGACGCGACTGCCCGGCCAAGGCTTCACGGGCTCTCTACGGGGAACTGGCCCGGAGAGCGCCTGTCATCACGTGCTGGCCCGCCGCACGCCTTGCGGTGTCGCGGACACCTTGGGCTTGCAGGCGGGAAGAGACGAGCCTGTGCCAAGCGTAGGAGGTGCTGTCGCCGTCAGCTCACCGGCGGCTGAGGGCCGTCCATTGCGTCACGACCGACTCGTCGGCCGGCATGTAGGCGTCGACGATGGCGCCCTTACGACTCACGACGCAGATCATCGCCGCTTCCCGCACCTCGTACATCATCGGCCGCTCGTAGGTGATGCGGAACAGCACCGGAGCGAAGTAGTCGCCTTTCTTGTCGGTCCTGTCCGCGCCCGCCGAGACGGCCTCAACCTGCTTCATGCCGGCCTTTCCGGCCTCGCTCATGACGGTAGCCCGGCAGGTATCCACCGTGCGGTTGCGGCCCGGCACCTCGGGCAGCGGCTGTCCTATGGTCTGCAGGGCGGCGGAAGTGCCCTTCACCAAGCCGGTGCCGGGTACCATCGACAGGATGGTCTGTTCGCCGGCCGCGGCCGAGGCAGGTCCGATCGGCGCGATCTGCCAGGGCATCTGCCATGTGGCGGCCGAGCTGTCCGGTGTGGCGGTTGCATCCTGCGCCAGCGCAGGGCCGGCCAAGACGGAGACGAGGGTAGCGCAGCAGATCGAACGGAGAAACATCACGGCTTTCCTTCTTCGGAGGGGTGAACGAGGGGCCGCGGCATCGCACTAATCCGTCGGCGCAAGGGCTGATGGCAGCGTCCAGGGTGCGGACGGCGCAGGAGCGGGTGATGGGACGGCCGAGCGCTCAGTTCGTGCTCGGTGCAGGGAGGCGTGCGCGATCGCGCCGGCATCGACCCCCACCCGAGCCGATCTCGGCAGGCTGATGATGCTCGCCGTCTGTTCAGTGTCGCGGTACGGCACCCGGGCCCGCGAG
>NZ_JAKSYK010000070.1:0-1110 GCF_022829425.1 Methylobacterium sp. J-072
GCTGCGCACGCCGCTCAACGCCATCCTGGGCTTCTCGGAGGTGATGAAGAACGAGGTGTTCGGCATCCACACGGCGCCGTCCTACCGGGAATACTCGAACGACATCCACGACAGCGGGATGCACCTGCTGAACCTGATCAACGAGATCCTCGACCTGTCGCGCATCGAGGCGGGCCGCTACGAGCTCAACGAGGAGGCGGTGCAGCTCGCCCACGTGGTCGAGGAGTGCCGCCACATGATGGGCCTGCGCGCCAAGGCGAAGAACCAGACCTTCCACGACCTGGTCGACGGCTCGCTGCCGCGGCTCTGGGCGGACGAGCGGGCGCTGCGCCAGATCGTGCTCAACCTCCTGTCGAACGCCGTGAAGTTCACGCCGCCCGGCGGCGAGATCTGGCTGAAGGTCGGCTGGACCGCCTCGGGGGGCCAGTACGTCTCGGTGAAGGACAGCGGCCCCGGCATCCCGGAGGACGAACTCGGCACGGTGATGTCGTCGTTCGGCCGCGGCTCCCTGGCGATCAAGACCGCCGAGCAGGGCTCGGGCCTCGGCCTGCCGATCGTGAAGGGGCTGGTGGAGCTCCACGGCGGCCAGTTCCAGCTGTCCTCGCGGCCCCGCGAGGGCACCGAGGTGATCGTCACCCTGCCGGCCTCCCGGGTGATGGACACGCTGCCCCCGGTCGATGTCGGCGCCGATGCCTTCGTGCCGGCCCGCAACGCCTTCAACCGCGCCGCCTGAGACGCCAGGGCTCCGCCCTGGACCCGCAAAAGGTCGACGACCTTTTGAAACCGGGACTTTACGGGGTCTCGGCCAGGGCGCGGATGCAGTCCCATTCGGCCTCGGTGACCGGCTGCACCGACAGGCGCGAATTGTTCACCAGCACCATGTCGGCCAGCGCCGGATCAGCCTTGATCGCGTCCAGCGTCACCGGCCGGGGCAGGGGCTCGACGGCCTTCACGTCGACCATGCCGAAGCGGCCGGTCGCGTCGGTGTGGTCGGGGTAGTAGGGCCGGATCACCTCGACGATGCCGACCACAGCCTTGCCCTCGTTCGAGTGGTAGAAGAAGCCCCGGTCGCCGACCTGCATGGCCATCAGGTGCTTCTTGGCGAGGTGG
>NZ_JAKSYK010000087.1:0-48447 GCF_022829425.1 Methylobacterium sp. J-072
GCGCGCGGGACATGGCCCGCGACATCGCGCGCTCCGAGGAAGGCAAAACCTCGCGGCGCGAGCGCAAGAAGGTTGAGATGCTGTTTGCCCACCTCAAGCGTATCCTGAAGCTGGACCGCCTCCGGCTGCGAGGGCCGAACGGAGCAAGAGACGAGTTCCACCTCGCAGCCGCCGCCCAGAACCTGAGGAAGCTCGCAAAGCTCCTCCCGATCCCGCAGCCGAGCCCGGCCTGACCGGCTGGCGACACCCAGCTCGAGGGCGAGGGCTCATCCCGCCCCTCTTCGAACTCGGCCGCCAACGAGTTTTTCAACGAAATCGGTCGAGAGCAGACGGCACCGACCGGCAACCCGCCTGCGTCGTCCGCCCAATCTGGTTACCTTTCAAACCTGAATCCTACCGCGGGCCGACCCCCGGCTCCACCGCCCAGGCCGGTGCATCATCCCCGAGACGGCGCGCAGCCCGGTCCCAGCGCATCGCGGTCCCGGTCACCGTGAGCGGTGGTCGCAGGCGCCGCGCCGGCCCCCAGGAGGTCGCCTCGATCTCCGGGGCGAGATCCTCCGGAGTCTCGGGGGCGAGCGCAGGCTCCGGCTCGGCCGGGCCGGCGGCGATCAGGAACGCCGCTGTCCGGGCCAGCGACAGGCGCGCTTGGCCGCCGGTGCCGTCCCGGAGCCGCCGGGCCAGCAGCCGGAGCACGGCCGCCGCCATGAGGTAGCCGGTGGCGTGGTCGAGGGCCTGGACCGGGAGCGGTACCGGCACCTCGGCCTGCCGCCAGGCCTGGCCGGCCTCGGCGAGGCCGCAGCTCATCTGCACCAGGCTGTCGAAGCCGCGCCGGCCGGCCCAGGGGCCGGTCCAGCCATAGGCGTCGAGCGACACGTCGATCAGGCCCGGGGCCAGGGCGCGGCGCGCCTCCGGGCCATAGCCGAGCCCGTCGAGGGCACCGGGGTGGTAGCCGTGGACCAGCACGTCCGCGCCCGCGAGCAGAGCCTCGAAGGTCGCCCGGTCGGCCGCCCGGCGCAGGTCGAGGCGGGAACAGGTTTTTCCCAGCGTCACCTCGGGCTCGATGGCCGGCTCGCTCCAGTCAGGCGAATCGATCCGCAGCACGTCCGCCCCGAACCCGGCGAGGAACCGGGTCGCCACGGGGCCGGCCAGAACCCGGGTCAGGTCGAGCACCCGCAGGCCGGCGAGCGGCCGCTCCGGCCGGGGGTGCCAGCGCGACGCGGTCCGGTCGGAAGCGGAGGTGAACGCCACCAGGGGTTCTTCGGCCACCGCCCGGCCCTGGGAATGGGCCGCCCAGGCATCGAGCCCGCGCATCTCGGCCGCGCAACCGCCCTCGGCCAGGATCGCCGCCTCCAGCCCCGCCTTGTCCCAGCCGGCCACGGCTTGCGCCATGCCGGCCCGGTCGGCTTGCGCGCCGAGCACCCGCTCGGCCGCCGCCCGGTGGTGCGGGGCGTTGGTGTGGAGCCGGATCCATCCGTCCCGGGCTTGGTAATCGCCGGCCACCGGGTCCCAGGGCGCCGGAACCCGCCAGCCGAGCGGCCGCAGCGAGGTCGCGAACCAGGCCGAGGCGAGCCGCCGGTCCATCGTGACCGAGCCGTCGCCGCCAGCAACTTCCGCGAGCGCCAGGCCCGCCACTGCAATCGAGGCCGCGGCGAGGTCGGTGACCCGGAAACAGGAGGGGAGGGCGCCGGTGCCGGTGATGCGAAGAGACGGGGACGCCCGCGAAGGGTCTTCGACGGGAAACCGGGTCTGCGCGGCCAATTCTTCGACGAGATCGGGCATGGCGAATCCCCGGGTTGCGGGCGGCGCGCATCATCGCGCATCCGCGGCCGGGTAGGCTAGGGTCCCGGCCGCGCTATAAGGGTCCCATGTCCGAGGCCGAAACCCCGCCGCTCCTGTCCGTCGAGGGCCTGTCCGTCGCCTTCCGATCCCGGGAGGGCGAGACGGCGGCGGTCGATTCGATCGGCTTCACCATCCGCCGGGGCGAGACGGTGGCGCTGGTCGGCGAATCGGGCTCCGGCAAGTCGGTGACCGCCCTGGCGATCCTGAGGCTGCTCGACGGCGCAGCCCGCCAGAGCGGAAAAATCCTGTTCAAGGGCAGGGACTTGGCGGGCCTGCCGGAGCGCCAGATGCGCGACGTGCGCGGCGCCGACATCACCATGGTGTTCCAGGAGCCGATGACCTCGCTCAACCCGCTCCACACGATCGAGCGGCAGATCGGCGAGGTGCTGGGGCTGCACCGGGGCCTGTCCGGCAAGGCCGCGCGCAAGCGAATTCTCGAGCTGCTGGACCTGGTTGGCCTGCGCGACGCCGAGCGCCGGATGGGCGCCTACCCGCACGAGCTCTCGGGCGGCCAACGCCAGCGGGTGATGATCGCCATGGCGCTCGCCTGCGAACCGGACCTGCTGGTTGCCGACGAGCCGACCACCGCCCTTGATGTGACGGTGCAGGCGCAGATCCTGGCGCTGCTGGCCGACCTGCAGAAGCGCCTCGGCATGGCGCTGCTGTTCATCACCCACGATCTCGGCATCGTCGAGCGGATCGCCGATCGGGTCTGCGTGATGCTGAAAGGCAAGATCGTCGAGGCCGGCGAGACCCGGTCGGTCTTTGCCAACCCGCAGCACGCCTACACCCGCCGCCTGATCGCCTCGGAGCCGAAGGGCCGCGCCAACCCGGTCCCGGCCGATGCGCCGACGCTGGTGGAGGCCGGGCCGCTCAAGGTCTGGTTTCCGCTGAAATCGGGGGCGCTCCGGCGCGTTACCGGCCACGTCAAGGCTGTGGACGGGGTCTTGCTCAAGGTCCGGGCCGGCGAAACCGTTGGCGTCGTTGGCGAATCCGGCTCCGGCAAGACCACGCTCGGGCTCGCCCTGCTGCGGCTCACCGGCTCGGAGGGGCCGATCGTGTTCCTCGGAAAACCCATCGACGGCTTCACAGTGGCGCAGATGCGGCCCTTGCGCCGGGACATGCAGGTGGTCTTCCAGGACCCCTACGGCTCGCTCTCGCCGCGCATGTCGGTGGCCGATATCGTCGCCGAGGGCCTGATCGTGCAGGGCGCGGCGCGCTCGCGGGCCGAGCGCCGGGCGGTGGTGTCGAAGGCGCTCACCGATGTCGGCCTCGACCCGGCCGCCATGGATCGCTACCCGCACGAATTCTCCGGCGGCCAGCGCCAGCGCATCGCCATCGCCCGAGCGATGGTGCTCGACCCCCGCTTCGTCGTGCTCGACGAGCCGACCTCGGCGCTGGACCGCTCGGTGCAGGCGCAGATCGTGACGCTTCTGCGCGACCTGCAGCGCACGCGCGGCCTCGCCTACCTGTTCATCAGCCACGACCTGAAGGTGGTCCGGGCGCTCGCGAACTACGTGGTGGTGATGCAGAACGGCCGGGTGGTCGAGGAAGGCCCCGCCGAGACGATTTTTTCCGACCCGCAGACGCCCTATACACGGGCGCTGTTCAAGGCCGCCTTCGCCCTCGACAGCGATGCCGCCACCGAGCTGGAGCCCGCCTGATCGTGGCCCGCGCCCTCCTCATCGTGCTCGATTCCGTCGGGATCGGCGGCGCCCCGGATGCCGACGCCTACGGCGATGCCGGGTCCGACACGCTCGGCCACATCGCCGAGGCCTGCGCGGTCGGGCGTGGCGACCGGGCCGGCCTGCGTGCCGGCCCCCTGCGCCTGCCCCATCTCGCGGAGCTCGGGCTCGGCCTCGCCGCCGCCGGGGCCTCCGGCCGGATCCCACCGAACCTCGCGCCTCGGGGGGATCCCCGCGGCGCCTACGGCCATGCCGTGGAGATGGCCGCCGGCAAGGACACACCGTCCGGCCATTGGGAGATCGCCGGCCTGCCGCTGACCGAGCCCTGGGGCCATTTTCCGGACACGCGGCCGGCTTTCCCGCCCGCCCTGGTCGAAGCGCTGATCGCCGAGGGCGGCCTGCCCGGTATTCTGGGGGATCGGCACGCGCCCGGCGTCGCCATCATCGACGAACTCGGCGCCGAGCACGTCCGGACGGCCAAGCCGATCTGCTACACCTCGGCCGACAGCGTCTTTCAGATCGCCGCCCACGAGGAGACGTTCGGGCTGGAGCGGCTCTACGAGCTGTGCCGGGTGGCGCGCCGGCTCTGCGACCCCTACCGGGTCTGCCGGGTCATCGCCCGGCCGTTCCTGGGCTCGGCAGAGGCGGGCTTCCGCCGCACCGGCAACCGCAAGGACTTTGCGGTGGCGCCCCCCGGCCGCACCCTGCTCGACCGGGCCGAGGCCGAGGGCCGGGCGGTGGTCAGCGTCGGCAAGATCGGCGACATCTTCGCCCACCGCGCCACCGGCCGCGAGATCAAGCCCGGGGCCAACGCCGCCTGCCTGCAGGCCGGGCTCGACGCTTTAGCCGACCTGCCCGAGGGCGGCTTGGTCTTCGTCAACCTGGTGGATTTCGACACGGAGCACGGTCATCGCCGGGACGTGCCGGGCTACGCTGCCGAACTGGAGGCGTTCGACGCACGCGTTCCCGCGATCCTGGCGGCGCTCAAGCCCGGCGACCTCGCGGTGATCACGGCCGACCACGGCAACGATCCGACCTGGACGGGGACAGACCACACCCGCGAGCAGGTGCCGGTCCTAGCCTTCGGCCCCAGCGTCGCCCCCCGGGCGATCGGCCGGCGGGACACGTTCGCCGATATCGGCGCGACCCTGGCGGCCCATCTCGGGCTCCCCTGGGACGGCGCCGGCCGCGTATTCCTGTAAGGAGCCGCGCCATGCGAGACGACGACGACCGGCCGCGCAAGGCCGTCGCCCACGAGATCGGGCAACCCCTCGATACGCTGTCGCTCTCCGACCTCGACGCGCGCATCGCGCTGCTGCGGGAGGAGATCGCCCGCATCGAGGCGGCGCGGGCGGCCAAGGAAGCGGCGCAGGGCGCGGCCGACGCCTTCTTCAAGCGGGGCTGACACCTTGGACCGAACCGAAACCCTCGCCGCCCTGCGGCGCGGCGATCTTGCGGGCGCGCGGGAGCTGCGGCTGCCCGATGGGCTCGCCGAATTTCCCCGCGAGATTTTTGGCCTCGCCGACACCCTGGAGGTGCTGGATCTCGGCCGGGGCGGCTTCACCGACCTGCCGGATGATCTCGGTCGCCTGAACCGCCTGCGGGTGCTGTTCGCCTCCGGCAACCGGTTCGAGCGCCTGCCGCCGGTCCTGGGCGATTGCCCGACGCTCAGCCAGCTCGGCTTCCGCGGCTGCGGCATCCAGGCGGTGCCGGCGGAGGCGCTGCCGCGCGACCTGCGCTGGCTGACCCTCACCGACAACGCGATCGAGACCCTGCCGGACGCCCTCGGCGAGCGCCCGCTGCTGCAGAAGCTGATGCTGGCGGGCAACCGGATCGCGCGCCTGCCCCAGGGCCTTGCCGGTGCGAACAATCTCGAGCTGATCCGCCTGTCCTGCAACCGCCTCGACGCCCTGCCGCCCTGGCTGGCATGCCTGCCGCGCCTCGCTTGGATTTCCTTTGCGGGTAATCCCGCCGAGCCCGTCACGGAGCCCACCCCGTCGACGCCCGTGCCGTGGTCGACGCTGGAGGTCGGCGACCTGCTCGGGGAGGGGGCCTCGGGCCGGGTCCACCGGGCGCTCTGGCGCGGACCGTCCGACCCGCAGGCGGTGGCGCTGAAGTTGTTCAAGGGCGCGATGACCAGCGACGGCCTGCCGGAGCGCGAGATGGAAGCCTGCCTCGCCGCCGGCACCCATCCGGCCCTCACCGGCGCCCTCGGCCGGCTCGTCGACCATCCCGACGGTACGCAGGGGCTGCTGCTCCGGCTGCTGCCGGCGCAGTGGCGCGTGCTGGCCGGCCCGCCGAGCCTCGCGAGCTGCAGCCGCGATGTCTACGACCCCGCGCTCAAGCTCGACGCAGAAAAGGCCCTGCGGATCGCCCGCGCCGTCGCGGAGGCCGTGGCGCATCTGCACGGGCGCGGCCTGCTGCACGGCGACGTCTACGCCCACAACACGCTGTGGGATGCCGAGACCGGCGCAGCCGTGCTCAGCGATTTCGGCGCCGCCTCGGCGCTGCCTGCCGGTGACGAGGGCGCAGCGCTGCGGCGGATCGAGGTACGGGCCGTCGGGATCCTGCTCGGCGAGTTGCTCGACCGCTGCGATGCGGCGCCGGACGGATTGCGGGTTTTGGTGGAGGCGTGCCTGCAGGCCGATCCTGAGGGGCGACCGGGCTTGGGGGAGGTGGTCGCCGGGATCGGACAGATGTGAGATTGCGCGGCGGGAAAATTCTTAACCTGAAACATACAAAGCAGCCTGCCGGCTTCAAGCGAGGCATATTTTAAGTTGATTTTATGAATTCAGCATCATGCTGCAGATCCCGGCAAGCTTTGGCATTCAAGTTCAAAGTTTGACGCAGGGTAAGACATTTCTGTAAAATGAACCCGATCAGACTCGGCGAGAGTACACTATTGGGACAGAGACTTCAGCAGCTGGATGGCCTACGAGGCGTCGCGGCCATCAGCGTCGTCGCCTTTCATATCCTGTCGGCTTTTAGCCCGGAGCTGGTCGCGGAACAGGAACAAAACACCGCCTGGATCGCATACACGCCCCTCTCCGTCTTCTGGAACGGAACGTTCGCCGTTTCGATTTTCTTTGTCTTGAGCGGGTTCGTGGTGACCCATGCCACGCTGCGAAAATCCGATCCTCTCTGGATCGATGCGGGCATTCGGTATTTGCGGCTTGCCATCCCGGCAACGGTCAGCGCGCTCATAGGCTGGTTGCTGCTCAGCTTGTACCCGACCTCGGCTACGGAAGCGTCATCCCTTTCGATGAGCCCATGGCTGCGATGGACATATCAAGACGTCATTCCAGGGCCGATTTCCGCCGTCTACGACGGCTTGCTCGATATTTTTCTGTCCGGAGGCTCGTTCTTCAACAATGCCCTCTGGACCATGCGGCCGGAATTACTCGGCTCGTTCGCATGCTTCGCGGTATGCCTATTCAAAACCGCTCATGTCAGGCTATGCTTCACGTTCGTTCTTGCCATAGTCGTCATCATTGCGGGAAAGTACGAATATGAATGCTTTGTCCTGGGCATCGTATTACGCGAGGCTTGGGCTTCAGGCCGCCTCCCGACTGTGTTCCCCATCTCCGCACTGATCGTGGGACTGATCCTCGGCTCGCAAAGTGTCGCGTCGATGGAATTGCTCGGTCTCGATTGGCTGCCGACCGCCTTCACACCCCAATTCCGCGGCGGGCTGCTCTACCCGATTGCGGCTGTGCTCGTGGTCTACGGCTGCATGCGCTCAGGTCCGATTGCCTCTGCCCTTTCAGGGCGGACCGGAAAATTTCTCGGTGCGATCTCGTTCCCGCTCTATCTCATTCACGTGCCACTTTTATGCACGCTCGTTGCCGATCTTTACCTCACCTTGTCTGGAAGACCGATCCTGTTTTCCTTTGCGCTCGGACTCTTCAGTGTCCTCATGATCATTGTGGCCTATGCCATCGAAAGGTGGCTGGAGCGGCCATTCCTGAGACTTCTGAGTGGGCTGAGATCCGCTCTTCGAGCGAAGAGCGGACATGAGGCTGTGATGCGCGCCTCCGCTTAGAGCGCTCGCCGACGAAGTGAGCACGCTTCGGCGGCGAGCGCTCTAGCGATCCAACGGCAGCAGACGCCGCCGGACCGGTTGTGCCTTCACGATGGCGGTGTTGGTTTCGGCTTTGTCGGCGATGCGATCCAGTATCCCGTCGAGATCGCCGACCGTGCGCACGTGGAGCCGCGCGAAGAAACAATCTTCGCCCGTCACCTTATCGCATTCCACGATTCCGGGCAGATCCTCGATCAGCCGCTGAACGACGTGGAGCTTTCCGGGCAGCGGCCGGATGCGCACCAACGCCTGAAGCGAATAGCCGAGCGCGGCCGGATCGATGTCCAGGGTGAAGCCAGTGGCTCGGCATCGCCGCGATCCTGCTGGCCGCCGCGGGATCGACCCTCGGCTGGCGGATCGGCGCCGGCACGGCCGCGGAGGGTGCGGCCTGAGCGGGACCGAGCGTCGCCCCCTTACCGGCCTACCGGACCTGGATCGATCGCCGGCAATTCGTTCGCCGGCAGACCCGCACCGGCCTGCGCCTGGACAGCGCCGACGCCGCGGGCCCGGTTGGCGAGCGTCACGGTCAGGCGTTCGGCCGTATCGGGCTGCATCACCGCCAGGATCTCGGACATCTTGCGGGGGTTCATGGCCAGGACGATCGGCACCAGCACGTCTTGGCCGAGGCGGTCGAACACCCGGGCGGCATCCTTCGGCTTCATCGACTCGTACATCGTGACGATGTTCTTCAGCCCCTGCTTCTCGGCCTCCTCGCGGGCCTTGACAGCCGTATCGACTTTCTCCTCCGCCTGCTTGAGGTCGCCCAAACCGGTCTCGAGCTTGCGCTCGGCCTCGTTGAGCATCTTTTCGCGCAGCTCCAGCTCGTCGTTCTTCTGGCGCAGCGCGTCGCGCCGGGCGCCGAGCTTTTCCAGGAGCGCGCGCTCGGTGGGCGAGCCGGATGCCGCCTTGGCCGGCTCGGGGGCGGGCATCTCCGGCGGCTTTTCCGCCGGCGCCGCGGGCGCCTCCTCCTTGGCGCCGACCGATCCGGTGGTGACAGGGTCGGGCGGCTCGTAGCCGGTGCGCGCCCGGGCCACCGCCCGGCCGTATTCGGGCAGGGTTCCGACACCCGGCATGCCGACCTGCGCCAGGGTGAGCAGCTTGAGCAGCAGCAGGCCGCCGGCCGCGATCGCCACGGCATCGATCAGGCGCAGCCGCACCGGCCGCACCGGCTTCAGGCGCGAGCGGCGCAGGGCCGTGGCGGCCGGGCGCGGCGCCTTCGGGACGGCTTTGGGTGCCGGCGGGATTTTTGGGGCTGGGACGCCGGTCACGCGGCGCGCGCCCGCACGCGGGCCAGGGCGCGCTCGCTCATCGCCAGGGCGGCCGCTGCGGCGGCGCCAAGGCGTTCACCGTTCGGGCTCGTGGACTCGGGGCGGGCGGCGGGAATCTCGGGCTCGGGCGCAGGCCGCGGGGCCGGCGGCGGCTCGGCCCGGACCGGCACGGCCCGCATCTGCGCGACGATCGCGCCGATGCGCATCACCACGGTTTCCCCGGCCTCAACCTGCGCGGCCAGCTCGGCGGAGCGGGCGGTGGCCGCCTCGATCCGGGTGGTGAGGGTGCGGTCGCCGTCGTCGATCGCTGAGCGCAGGCCCGCGATGGCGCGCTCGGCCGTGCCGGTGGCGACCATCAGGTCGCCGATGGTCTGGCGCAAGGCCGCCTCGTCACCCTTGAGCTGGCTGATCCGTCGCGACAGGCGCAGGCAGGTGACGATCGTGGCCGCGAGCAGGACGGCGACCAGGATGTCGGCGGCGAGCGTGACGAAGAGACTCATGATCGGGACCGCACGCTAAACATCGGAATGGCTGTTCATCGAGGCCTCGTAGGCCTGGATGGTCGTGCGCGAGCGGCGCAGGGGCCGCGTGACCTGGACGGCGATGTTGCCGTCGACCTGGCCGATCCGCCCCTGGGTCAGCGCCCAGTCGCCGCAGCGCACGGCGATCAGGTCGGACGGCTTGGCGTCGAACATCAGGGTGTCGCCGACTTTGAGGCGCATCACCTGCTTGAGCGGCAGCATCATCTCGTGCAGCACCGCCTGCATGGTCACGTCGGCCTGCCAGATCTCGGTGGCGAGATGGCCCTCCCAGACATGGTCGCGGCCGAGCTTCTCGCCCATGAAGCTCTGGGTCAGCAGCTCCCGGATCGGCTCGATGGTCGCGTAGGGAAACAGGATCTGCAGCATGCCGCCGCGCCCGTCGACGTCGAGGCGCAGGCTGATCAGGATCGCGGCGTTGCCGGGCCGCGTGATGGTGGCGAAGCGCGGGTTGGTCTCGATCCGGTCGATGTCGAAGGTCACGGGCGAGAGCGGCTGGAACGACTGCTCCAGGTCGCCCAGGATGATCTCCACGAGGCGGCGCACCAGCGTCATCTCGATCGAGGTGAACGGCCGTCCGTCGAGGCGGCTCGACGAGCCGCCGCGCTTGCCCCCGAGCAGGAGGTCGAAGGTCGCGTAGGCGAGGTTGGAATCGACCGTGACGAGGCCAGAATTCTCCCATTGCTCGGCGCGGAACACGCCCAGCAGGGTCGGAAGCGGGATCGCGTTGAGATAGTCGCCGAACCGCACCGAGGTGATGTTGTCCAGCGTCACCTCGACGTTGTCTTGGAACAGGTTGCGCAGGGAGGTCGACAGCAACCGGATCATCCGGTCGAAGACGATCTCCAGCATCGGCAGGCGTTCGTACTGAACGACGCCCGAATCGACGATGGCCTGAACGCCCCCGGCCCCTGAGGCCGAGAGCTCGCGCATGGAGAAGCCGAGGACGCCGTCGATCTCGTCCTGGTTCAGCACCCGGTCGTTGCCGGCGAGCTCGGGGAGGTTGTCGCTCTCCCCGTCCTCGATCATCGTCGCCCATTCGGCGGCGACGTCTCCGGCGTTGCGCGTGGTGCCCTGCTCGGCGAGCGCCGCGCCCCATTCCTCGGCGAGCGACGTATCGCCGCCCTCGGCGCCCTGCTCCAGAAGGGCGGCCGACCAATCGTCTTCGGGAAGTTCGTCCTCGGGTTCCATCAGGCGCGTCCGCTCAAGGCCTGGTTGGTGGCGACCGACGGGATCATCGGCTGGGTCACTGGACGATCACGTCCTTGAACAGCACGGCCTCGACCTTGGCGGGGTAGACGGCGACGTTGACCCGCCGCAGCAGCTCCTCGCGCAGCCGGTACAGGCCGACCGAGCCGGTGAGGTCGCTCACGCGCAGCTCGCGCATGTAGACCTGGAGGGTGTCCTCGATGCGCGGCATCAGGGGCTTCACCTCGTCCTCGACCCCGGAATCCTTGAGTTCGAGGGCGAGCCGCAGCTTGGCGTACTTGGCCTTCTCCTGCGGCATGTCGGGGCTGAGGTTCAGCAGCATCTCGCGCAGCTCGACGAACACGATCGGCTTCTTGCCGTCCGGGCCGACGCCCTTGGCGGCATCCCCACCATGCCCGCCGCCGCCATGCCCCCCGCCATGACCGCCGCCCCCGGCGGCCGCCTCCTTGCCTTCGGCGTTGCCGCCTTGACCCATCATCATGAAGGCGCCCCCGCCGCCGACCACCAGCAGAGCGGCGGCGGCGGCGATGATCACGAGCTTCTTCTTGCTCTTGGGGGCGGCATCGGCGCCGGCCTCACCGTCTTCGGCGGCCTTCTTGGGCTTCTTGGCCATGGGAAATAATGCTCTATCGCGGATATCCGCGTGCCGGGTATCCTCGGATATCGAAGCATTACGGTTAACGTGTCGTTAAGCGGGCAAATCCTGCCGGGCCAGGATTGCCGCCGCGCAGCTCCCGCCTGTCAGAAGGGTTACCGGACCCGCGCGCAAATCCTTACACTTGCACGCAAAATCGGTTTTTCGGGTGTTGGCACAGCGGATGCTGAATGGATCGTTGCCGCCACCGCGGCACGCGAGTGTCAGAGTCCACGATGCAGAATGCCCTCTTCGTCGGCGTGTCGAGCCAGATGGCGCTCCAGCGCGAGCTGGACGTGATCTCCAACAACATGGCGAACGTGTCGACCTCCGGCTTCAAGGGCCGGAGCACGCGCTTCCAGGAATACCTGATGCCGGTGGCGAGCGCGGATTCCTTCGCCCGGCCCGACCGTCGGCTCTCCTACGTCATCGACCAGGGCACTACCCTGGACCTGGGCCAGGGGCCGATCGAGCAGACCGGCAACCCGCTCAACGTCGCCGTCAAGGGCTCGGCCTTCATCGCGGTCCAGTCGCCGCAGGGCGAGCGCTACACCCGCAACGGCGCCTTCGAGATCGACCCGACCGGCGCCCTCGTGACCAGCGACGGCTACAAGGTGGCGGGCGATGGCGGCCCGATCACCATCAACCCGCAGGAGACCGGCCTGACGATCGGGACCGACGGCACCGTGTCGACCAATCTTGGCATCCGCGGCAAGATCAAGCTCGTCACCTTCGCCAACCCGCAGCGGCTCACCAACGAGGGCGGCAACCTCTACGCCTCGCCTGAGCCCGCGCGCCCGGCCGGGCTCGAGGGCCGCGTGGAGTCCGGTGCGCTCGAGCGCTCGAACGTGCGTCCCGTCATCGAGATGACCCGGCTGATGGACGTGAACCGGTCCTACGCCATGGTGTCGAGCATGATCACCCGCCTCGACGACCTGCGGGGCACGGCGATCCGCCGCCTCGCCGACGTCGCCTAAGGGGGCCTGACCGATGCGCGCCCTCTACTCAGCCGCCACCGGCATGGCGGCCCAGGAACTCAACGTCCAGGTCATCTCCAACAACATCGCGAACCTGCGCACCACCGGCTACAAGCGCCAGCAGGTGCACTTCCAGGATCTGCTCTACCAGAACCTGCGCCGGGCCGGCTCGTCGACCTCCGAGCAGAACACCCAGCTCCCCGCCGGCCTCGCCCTCGGCTCGGGTGTGAAGACCACCTCGACCGCCCGCGTCATGTCGCAGGGCACCCTGAGCTCTACCGAAAAAGATTACGACGTCGCGGTCCGCGGCGAGGGCTTCTTCCGGGTGACGATGCCGGACGGCCGCACCGCTTATTCCCGGGACGGCTCCTTCGACCTGTCGGCCACCGGGCAGCTCGTCACCCGGGACGGCTACCTGCTCGACCCGGCGATCACCGTGCCGCAGACGGCGACCGCGGTGACGATCAGCGCCACCGGCGCCGTCCAGGCGACGCTGCCCGGACAGACCGCGCCGCAGGCTCTGGGCCAGTTCCAGCTGTCGCGCTTCATCAACAAGGTCGGCCTCGAATCGATCGGCGACAACCTGTTCATCGAGACCGCGGCCTCCGGGCCGGCGATCAGCGGCCTGCCGGGGGCGGAAGGGTTCGGTAACCTTCAGCAGAGCTACCTGGAAGAAGCGAACGTCAACGCCGTCACCGAGATCTCGTCGCTGATCGCCGCGCAGCGGGCCTACGAGATGAACTCGAAGGTCGTCACCGCCGCCGACCAGATGCTCTCCACCACCTCGCAGATGTTCCGCAGCTGACCGCGCGTCCTGCCATCACTTCAGGTCTCCGCTCATGTATGCCGGCTTCCATCCCGACACGGTTCTCGCCGATCTTCCCCTCGTCAGCACGGCGGTGGACGAGAGCGACCTCAGCCCGATCGTGCGCCGGGCCCGCCCGCGGGTGCCCACCCCCGGCGCCGCGGTGCTGCTGCGCGCGGCGCTCGCCTTCATGACCTTCGCGGCCATCGGCGCCCTGGCGATCCCCGCCATGGCCGAGCCCGGGATGCAGCCGGGCGAGACGCAGAAGACCCAGCCGCGGCTGCGCGGCGACGTGACCGCGCGGGGCGACGTCCTGGCGCTCGCCGACCTCGTCGAGGGCGCGCCGGACTTCCTCGCCGCCCGCCCGCTGTTCCGCTCGCCGGCTTTGGGCGCCACCGGGACGATCCAGACCCGCCGCATCGTCGAGGCCGCCGCCGCCCTGGGCGTCACCGGCTTGGAGACCGGAGGCCGGATGCAGATCGCCGTGCAGCGCGCCGCCCGGCGCCTGGGGCCGCCGGATATCGAGGCGGCGCTCAAGCGCGGCCTGGAATCGGGCTACGGCCTCGATCCGCGCAGCGTTGCGGTCCGCTTCGACGGCGACGGCCCGACGCTGCTGGCGCCCGTGGACCTTGCCGGCCAGGCCGCCGCCCTCGACCTGACCTACGATCCGCGCTCGCGCCGAGTCTCGGGCCTTGTGAGCCTGGGCGAGCGGCAGGCGTCGCTGCGGGTCTCGGGCGTCGTGATCGAGCTGCGTGAGGTGGCGGTGCTGACCCGGGCGCTCAACCGGGGCGATCCGGTGCGGGAGGGCGACCTCGTCGTGGAGCGCCGCCCCCGCGAGGCCGTAGCGAGCGACGCGCAGCTCGGCGTCAGCACGGTCCTGGGCGAGGTCGCCCAGCACCCGCTCCCGGCCGGCACGGTGCTGCGGGTCTCCGACACCGCGCTGCCCGAACTCGTGGCAAGGGGCGAGAGCGTGACCATCGTGTACGAGACCGCCAGCGTCAGCCTGTCGATGCGCGGCCTCTCCAACGAGGCCGGCCGCATGGGCGCGGTCGTCAACGTCGTGAACGTAGCCTCGAAGAAGGTCCTCCAGGCCACCGTGATCGGCCCCGGCCGGGTCTCGGTCGGCCCCGGCCCGGTCGCCCAGCAGAGCGCCGGCACCCAGTCAGTCCAGGCGACCGCGTCCCTGCACTGATCGCCCTTATCGATGCGTCAACGAGTTCCCCCGATGGCCAGCCGCCTTGTCCTCAACCCGCTCGCCGCCGCGCTGATCGCCGGCGCGCTCGGCGCCTGCAACACCGCCGACCGGCTGTCCCAGGTCGGCGCCACGCCGGCCCTGTCGGCGATCGAGGATCCCACGACCCAGCCCGGCTACAAGCCGGTGCGGATGCCGATGCCCGACGTGCAGCCGGTCTCCTACGCACCGAACTCGCTGTGGCGGACCGGCTCACGGGCGTTCTTCAAGGACCAGCGGGCCGCCCGGCTCGGCGACCTGCTGACCGTGAAGGTCAACGTCACCGACCAGGCCAACATCAGCAACGAGACCAAGCGGTCCCGGGCCAACACCGAGAGTTTCGGCCTGCCGAACGCCCTCGGGCTGGAGAACAACGCCGTCGGCAAGTCCTTCGGTGTCGGCGGCAGCGCGCTCCTGTCCGCCACCTCGGCGACCGCCAATGACGGCGCCGGCTCGGTCCAGCGGGCCGAGACCGTGACCACGAACGTCGCCGCGGTGGTCACCCAGGTCCTGCCCAACGGCAACCTCGTGGTCGAGGGCAAGCAGGAGATCCGGGTGAACTTCGAGGTCCGCGAGATGGTGGTGGCCGGCGTGGTCCGGCCGGAGGACATCGAATCCGACAACACCATCGACTCGACCAAGATCGCCCAGGCCCGCATCGCCTATGGCGGACGCGGCCAGATTACCGACGTGCAGCAGCCCCGTTACGGCCAGCAGATCGTGGATATCCTGCTGCCGTTCTAAAGGCTCTCAGCTCGGCTCCTCCGGCTCCGGTCCCCGGGTCACGTCGAGGCCTGTGCCGGCTCCGGCCGGGGGGCCGACCTTGACCGGGGCGCCGGTCCGGGCGGATTCGTAGATCGCCTCCATCAGAACCTGATCCTGCAGCCCCTCCTCGCCGGGGGTGCGGGGGCGCAGGTTCTCCTGGATGCACCGGGAGAAATGGTCGATCTCCAGGGCGAACTGGTTCTTCGGGCTCAGCACCTTCTCGTCGCGCGCACCGGACTTGCCGTCGCGGTGGGACACGAACAGCCGCTGGCCTTCGTATGCGAAGGCGTTCTGCAGATCGACCGCGGCGTTGCCGGTGTGCAGCGTCAGGCTGCGCGCCTCGTAGACGCCGTAGCTCGATGTGCATTGCGCGATCACGCCGGACGGGAAGTGCATCGTGAAGCTCACGGTCTCCTCGACCTCGCGGAACTTCGGATCGTCGGGCGGCGAATGGATCTGGGCCTGGATCAGGTCCGGCTCCTCGCCGAGCACCGCCCGGGCGGTGTTGAGGCAGTAGAGCCCGATATCCGGCAGCGAGCCGCCGCCCGCCAGCGCCTTCTTGAGCCGCCATTGCTCGGGCAGCCCGGTGGTCTGGCCGTTGAAGGCCTGGATCATCCGCGGGCGCCCGAACTCGCCCGAGCGAGCGAGCTTGATCACCGCGCGGTTATGCGGCTCGTACTGACAGCGATAGGCGATCATCAGCTTGACGTTGGCCTGGTTGCAGGCCGCGATCATGTCGCGGCATTCCTGCGACGTCACCGCCATCGGCTTCTCGCACAGCACCTGCTTGCCCGCCGCCGCCGCGGCCAGGACGTTGTCCCGGTGCACGCCGTTGGGCGTCACGATGTAGACGGCCTGGATCGCGGGATTGGCCTTGAGCCGGTCCCACTCGTCGTAGCCGTAGACGGCATCGTCCGGCAGCCCGTATTGCCGGGCCACGAGCTTGGCCTTGTCGGGCGTTCCCGACATTACCGCGGCGAGCCGCGAGCGCTTGGTCGCCCCGAAGGCCGGGAGGATCTCATCGAGGCTGAGCCGCCCGAGGCCGACAACGCAATAGCCGATCC
The DNA here is from genome assembly GCF_022829425.1 of Methylobacterium sp. J-072. NCBI lineage: Bacteria > Pseudomonadati > Pseudomonadota > Alphaproteobacteria > Hyphomicrobiales > Methylobacteriaceae > Methylobacterium > Methylobacterium sp. J-072. The sequence goes on from NZ_JAKSYK010000087.1 coordinate 16,098, forward strand.
GCTGTCCCGGAGGCTGGGGCGCCGGGCTCGGGGCCGGCGGACGGTCGGCCGGGCCGCGCCAGTTCGGGAACATCACGCGCCCGCCCTGGACTGCGCCGGTATCGGCCGGGACCGTCGGGCCTGGCTGCGCCGCCTGGGCCGCACCGCCGAGGCTGGCGCCGGCCAGGGCGCTCCCCGCGGCCAGGAGGGTGCGTCGTGAGAGCCGGGTGTCGTCCGCCATGAGCCTCGCCGTTTCACTGAATTCGCGTCACGGCACCGAATCACCGTGATATGGGGCGAGCGTCCGATATCGCTGCTGTCCCCTCAGTGAACGCAAGCTGGTGCCCGGTCGTTTCCGCCGAGCAGCGCGGCGCGCAGACGCGTGACCTCGGCCTCGCTGTCGGCGAGGCGACGCGCCAGCGCCGCCGGCTCGGAGGCCGCCCGCGTCTCGGTAAAGCCGATGCCGATCGTCGCGCCCGCGCGCCACGCCACGAAGGCCCGCCGGGTCTCGTTCCGGCAGGGGATGAACAGGTCGAAGCAATCCGGCAGCGTGGCCTCGGGCGGGACGCCGATCCGGGCACCGCCGAGCGAGACGTCGCGCACGACGCAGTCGATCTCCGGCAGGAAGGCCGCGGTCCGAACGCGTCCGCACAGGCAGACACGGCGGCGGGCGGTTTGGCGACGCTCGATCACGATCGCTGTCCTCAGGTTATCGGTCGTTCCGACAACCTCAATCGAGCCCGGATGGCACCCTGAGGTCCACCTTAACCTCCGGTTTACCTTAATCGTCCGGTTACGGCGGCGGCGGGTCCGGCGCCTCGACCTCTCCACGCCGCTGCAGCTGGAGGGCAACGAACCAGCACAGGCAGGCCCAGGCCGCCCCGATGCACCAGCCGGCCAGCACGTCGCTCGGCCAGTGGACGCCGAGATAGATCCGGCTGAGTCCGACGAGCAGCGTCAGGCCGACCCCGAGCCCGAGCACCAGGGCCTTCGCGCTCCGGTTGCGATCGACCCGCGCGACGAGGGTCGCGAGGGTCAGGTAGGCGATGGCCGACATGGTGGCGTGGCCGCTGGGGAAGCTCGCGGTGAACACCTCCATGCCGTGGGGCACGAGGTCCGGCCGCGGCCGCTGGTAGAACAGCTTCAGCACCGTCGAGACCAGCTCGCCGCCTCCCACCGCGGCGAGCACGAACACGCCGATCCGGCGCCGCCCGGAGACCGCCAGATAGGCCGCCACCGCGCAGGTCAGGAACAGCACCGTGAAGACGCTGCCGAGCCCGGTGATGTCGCGCATCGTCTCCTCGAGCCAGGGCGGTCCGATCGGGTCGGAGAGGTCGGCCGGGTTGCGCAGGGCGAGCAGGATCTTGCGGTCGAGCGCCGCGGTCGAGCCCTCGCCGACCTCGTGGGCGAGGTAGAAGAACCCGTAGCCGAGAATGCTGACGCCTAGGAGGGCGACGAGCGGGCCGACCTCGTTGAGCCGCAGGCGCAGCCAGACCGCCATCGCCCGCCCGGTGAGCGGATTGTGCTGCAGACGACTTGGCGCCCTCATGGCGCGTCCCCCGTGTTGCGCGTGCGGACCATCAGGCATTCTCTCCGAAGGCCAGGACGGCGACCGCCTCCCAGGGTCCGCCGAGATAGCGCCACAGCCGGGTCGCGGGCGCCGTGAAGTGGAACGGCGCGAACCCGGCAGCCAGATCGGCATGGAGCGCACGCGCCTTGTCGGGGGCAACCTTGTTTTGCACGGTCACGTGCGGGCGCCAGCCCTGGCGATCCTGCGCGGTGAGATGGGGCTCGAAGGTCTTGGCGAGCCGGGCCCGGAAGTTCGACAGCGACTCCGATTCGAGCACGTAGGCCACGCCCCGACCGGTGAAGCGCAGGCCGGTGACCGCGACCTCCGGGGCCGGTACCGTGCGGGCCAGGGTCGTCACGGCCTCGATCACGCCGCGCTCCTTATCCCCCGGCAGGTGGTGGAACAGCGTCGCGTGGGCTGGGATCAGGTTCAGGGCCTCGGGGAAATTCCGCCGCCGCTCGCCATCGAAGCGCGCGAAGGTCGGCTCGTCGAAGGCGAGGGTCAGGATCAGGGGGGCCGCGTCATGCATGCGGGGCGACATGGCGCCTGAACCCGCTCAGGTCCAGTACAGCACCCGCGCAGCCGGCAGGTCGCGGGCCAGACGCTCCGTGAGATGCGCCCGCATCGCCTGCATCAGCGGCTTCGGGAAGACGTGCTTCACCGTGCCGAACTTGGTGCGCTTCTCCACCCGGTCGGCCTCGTCGAGGGGCAGGTCCGAGCCCGGATACCAGCCGCGCAGGACTGCCTTCGAGATCGGCGTGAACCGGTGGGTGATCAGTTCTGCGGTCAGGTCGAGATCGGGGATGCCGGCCAGCGCGTCGGCGGCGTCGCGGATCAGGCCAGCATAGGCGTCCTCCCAACCCTCCACCGGGATGATCGGCGCGATGGTCAGGCCCACGGGATAGCCGGCCCGCGCCATGGCGCCCATCGCGGAAAGCCGCGCGTCGAGCGGGTCGGTGCCGCCTTCGTAACGCGAGGCAGGCCGGGCATTGACCGAGAAGCGGATGCGCGTGCGCCGGTTGTGCGGCAGATCGAGGAGGGGCGCCACCGCGGCGAATTTCGTGGTGAAGCGCAGCTGCACCGGCGCGTCCCAGGCGCCGAAATGCCGGATTGCCGCGGTGAGTGAGCCGGTGAGGTGCTCGATGCCGAGCGGATCCGTGTAGCAGGAGGCCTCGAAGGTGGTGCCCTCGTGCGCCCGCTCGGTGGAGGCCGAGGTGACGGCGCCTTGGCCGGCATAGGCCGCAAGGTTGTCGAGGATCGCGTCGAGATTGGCGTAGGCGCGGGTCACCGGCGGCCCCTGGAGCGAGCCGGCGAGGTAGCAATACTGGCAATGGGCCGGGCAGCCCTCCGCCAGGTCGAAGCGCCAGTCGGCCGAGGGCGGGATCGGCTGGAGCCGCAGCTTAGTGGGCGGTGCCACCGTGATCGCGAGGGTCGCCTTGGCCGACGTGTAGACCTTGCGCGGATCGGCATCGCGCAGGCCGGTGAGGCGGTTGGAGGCGAGCCGTTCCACCGGCAACCCCATCGCCTCGGCCCGCTCCGCCATGGCCCGGCCATGGGCGAAATCGAGCGCGGCCGGCGTCACCAGGACCCGGCGCGGGCGCCAGAGTCGGGCTGGACGGGGGCGGGCCAGAACGGGGCTTTCGACCGCCGGGGCGGGCATCAGGAGCGAGGGGGACGACATAACTGTCGAACGCGCGCCTGCCGGACCGGGTCCGGCTCAGGCGCCCGAGCGCGGTGCGGCCGAAGCGCTCGCCGCCGAAGGGGCAGCCGGCTCGTCTGCGAGTCCGTATCGCCAGGAGGGCCAAGCCGTTCCCGATTGCAAGCCCATCCGGAACGGCTCTAAAGCACGGCCATGGCTTCAGGCAGGGAGAGCGTACATGTCGGCCGCGACGGATGGCTGTTCCTCACCGGCGGCACCAACCGCGTCATGGACCGCTACCGGGGCGGATTGCGGCACTGGCTGCTGCTGCGCGGGTGGGCGCGGCTGATCGAGACCAGAGCGCGGCGGGCCGAAAGCCTCGGGATCCGCTGCCTGCACGTGATCGTGCCGGAGAAGCTGTCGGTCTACGACGACAAGGTCGAGGGGCTGCGCTACGCCCCGGCCAAGGCCTCGACCCGGCGCCTGGCCCGGCGCTTAGCCCGGCACCCAGCCTATCTCGATCTCCTGGCCCCGCTGCGGGCGGGTCGCGACGGCCCGGTGCCGCTGTACCTGCGCACCGACACGCACTGGACCATCCAGGGCTGCCTGCTCGCCTATCGCGAGATCATGCGCGCCCTCGGGGCGATCCCGCCGGCCGATATCGGGGCACGGCCGCAGGTGGTCTCGGAGGAGGTCATGGATCTCGGCGAGAAGCTGCGCGACCGCCCCCGGGAGCGGCTGGACCGGTTCATGCTGCAGCGTGACGCCAAGCGGGTCGAGGTCGGCCCGATGCTCGCCGCCTACGAGGCGCAGGGGCGGGACCGGGAGGCGCATGTCGGCGCCCATGTGGTCTACCGGAACGAAGCGGAGGCCGCCGATCCGCGCCGCCTCGTCCTGTTCGGCGATTCCTGCGCGCATTTCGACCCGTTCCTGCTGACCGGGCTGCTGGCCGAGAGCTTTCGCGAGGTCCACTTCGTCTGGTCGGCGAGCCTGGACTGGCACTACATTGAGCGCGTGCGTCCCGACATCCTGCTGTTCGAGCTGGCCGAGCGCTTCCTGGCCCGGCTCCCGAAGGACGATTTCGATGTGACGGTCTCGGGCCAGCGCGGCACCGGCGGGCGTGTGGCGCAGATGAAAGCCGCCGCGGCTCAGTAGATCGCCGGATCCAGGCGGGCGTACTCGGTGATGCTCGCCGCCTGGTACTTGGCGAAGGATTCCGGCGCGCAGGCGATGCCGATCATCAGGACCAGCAGCGTCGCCACGCAGGCCAGCGTCGCCGTGACGAGATCCGCGTGCCGCCGGAGGGTGTGGATGATCAGGCACCCCAGGGTGAACAGGGCCGCCTCTGCGACGGGCACCAGCGCCAACGACATCTTCCAGCTCCATCCAGTCTCCCGCCGGGCCGGGGTCGCTGCGGGCACGCAGCGGCGGGCGGGTGTCGTGTCAATGGCCGATTATGCTGCACTGCAACAGAAGCGTGGGCGCAGGCCTGCGTTGCACGCGGCTCTTAAGCGAATCGCAACCGGGACGGATCGTCCGGCGCATGGCCCTTTCCGCGCGACGCCCGGCTCCCATCTCGCCTCGATCACCTCTCGCAACGGGACATCACCCATGGGCCTCCTCGTCGACGGCGTCTGGCGCGACCAATGGTACGACACCGCCTCGACCGGCGGCCGGTTCGAGCGGAAGGCCTCGTCCTTCCGCAACTGGGTGACCGCGGACGGCGCGCCCGGCCCCTCCGGGGAGGGCGGCTTCAAGGCCGAGCCGGGGCGCTACCACCTCTACGTCTCGCTGGCCTGCCCCTGGGCCCACCGCACCCTGATCGGCCGCGCCCTCAAGGGCCTGGAGGAGGCGATCACCGTCTCGGTGGTCGATCCGCATATGGGCGAAGAGGGCTGGGTGTTCGGCGACACGCCGGGGGCGACGCCGGATCCGATCCACCGGGCGACCCGCCTCTATGAGGTCTACCGGGCGGCGGACCCGTCCTATACCGGCCGCGTCACGGTGCCGGTGCTGTGGGACCGGCAACGCGGCACCATCGTGTCGAACGAATCCGCCGAGATCCTGCGGATGCTCAACGGCGCCTTCGGTGGGACCGGGCCGGACCTGTATCCGGAGGATCTGCGCGCCGCGATCGATGCGATCAACGCGCGGGTCTACGACCGGGTGAACAACGGCGTCTACAAGGCCGGCTTCGCCACCGCGCAGGACGCCTACGCAGCCGCGTTCGAGGCCCTGTTCACCGAGCTCGACGCCCTGGAAGACTGCTTCGACCGGGGCCGCTACCTCTGCGGCGACCGCCTGACCGAGGCCGACATCCGGCTGTTCACCACGCTGGTGCGGTTCGATGCGGTCTATGTCGGGCACTTCAAGTGCAACCGCCGCCGGATCGCCGATTATCCGAACCTGTCGAACTACCTGCGCGACCTCTACGCGCTGCCCGGCGTCGCCCCGACCGTGAATCTCACCCACATCAAGCGCCACTATTACGAGAGCCACCCGACCATCAATCCGACCCGGATCGTGCCGGTGGGGCCGGATCTGGACTTCGCCGCGCCCAACGACCGCGCCCTGCGTTTCGGCTAGGAGGCCGGCCAATCCGGACCGATCGGCGCGCCTCCCTCGACAGGCGGCGCCGCACGCCTAATTCGACGGCAAACGGAGGAGACCCGGCCCGCCATGACCACACGCCTGCGCCTCGCGCTGCTCTGCACTCTTCTCAGCCTGCCGAGCGTGGCGCAGGCCCAGGCGGCGCTCAAGCTGGAGGGGGCTTGCGAGAAGCTGGTCGTCGACGGTCGCGATCTCAGCGCGTCTTGCGGCAACGTGCTGATGAACGCGGTGAGCCGCAACCGCACGAGCTTCGACTTCACCGCGGCGGACGGACAGGCGCTGAGCTTCAGCGGTAACGGCGCCCAGCAGGAGGCCACCGAGGAGACCGACCCGCTGCAGCCCATCAACCTCGTGATGGTCGGCAAGGACGGGGCGCCGACGCTCGCGATCGGCGCCTGCCGGTTTTCCACACCGGAACCCGGCCGCACCGCGATCACCTGTGAGGCGAGCACTGCGGACGGCCACGCCTATGCGGGGACTTTCGTGACCGCCGCCAAAGCTGCGGAGAAGGCGCCCCCCGGGACGCCGGCGCGCTGAGTCTGGGCTGGTCAGAGCCGGTTCGAAGCCCCATCTAAGGCGCTCCACGAAAAAGTTCCGAAGCCAGGCCAATGCTGAATGACACCTTCGCCGGGGGCGCTGCCCCGGCCGGCGATACCGATGCCCTGATCAAGGACACGACCACCGCGGGCTTCCGGCAGGATGTCATCGCCGAGTCGATGCACCGACCGGTCTTGGTCGATTTCTGGGCGCCGTGGTGCGGCCCCTGCAAGCAGCTCACGCCGGTCCTGGAGAAGGCGGTCAAGGCGGCCAAGGGCGCGGTCGCCCTGGTCAAGATGAACATCGACGACCATCCCTCGATCGCCGGCCAGCTCGGCATCCAGTCGATCCCGGCCGTGATCGTCTTCCAGAAGGGCCAGCCCGTCGACGGCTTCATGGGCGCGGTGCCGGAGAGCCAGATCAAGGAGCTGATCAACCGCGTCGCCGGCCCCGCTCAGGATCCGGTCGAGCTGGCGCTCGCCGACGCCGCCGCCCTGATCGAGGAGGGCGACCTCGCGGGCGCCTCCGAGATCTACGCGGCGGTGCTGGAGCAGCAGCCCGACAACGTCACGGCGCTCGCCGGCCTGGCGAAGATGCAGCTCGACGCCGGCGAGATCGAGAACGCCAAGCGCGTGCTGGCGATGGTCCCGGAGGCGAAGGCCGCCGACCCGGCGCTCACCGGCATCCGCGCCGCCCTCGAACTCGCCGAGCAGGCCGCCTCGCTCGGCGACCTCGCGGGCCTGCAGCGGGAGGTCGAGGCCAACCCGGACGCCCATCAGGCGCGGTTCGACCTCGCGCTCGGACTCGCCGCCGCGGGCGAGCGCGGCCAGGCGGTCGATCACCTGATCGAGTTGCGCAAGCGCGACAAGGACTGGAACGAGGATGCGGCGCGCAAGCAGCTCCTGCAGTTCTTCGAGGCCTGGGGCGTGATGGATCCCGACACGATCCGCGGACGGCGCAAGCTCTCGGCGCTCCTGTTCTCGTGACGCTTCGGCTCGCACCGGGGCGGATTATCCGGCCCGGCTTCGGGCCCATCGGGGAGGCGCCATGAGCACCCAAGCGAGCTACAAGGGCCCGGCGGATTGCCCCGCCGTCATCCCGGTCTTTCCGCTGCCCGGGGCGCTGCTGCTGCCGCGCGGCCAGATGCCCCTCAACATCTTCGAGCCGCGCTACGTGTCGATGATCGACGATGCGATGCGCACGGACCGGATCATCGGGATGATCCAGCCCGATCCCGAGGGCTCAGGCGCGGCCAACCCAAAACTTTTCCGGGTCGGCTGCGCCGGACGGATCACGCAATACGCCGAGACCGGTGACGGCCGCTACCTTGTCTCGCTGACCGGGATCAGCCGGTTTCGGGTCGAGAGCGAGTTGGCCTCCACCAGCACCTACCGCCGCTGCCACGTCTCCTACGACGACTTCGCGGTGGACTTCGAGCCGCGCGCAGGCGAGGAACAGGTTGACCGCGACGGCGTGCTCAAGGCGCTGCGCGACTTCGTGGACTCGAACGACCTGAAGGTGGATTGGGCCGGGATCGACGAGGCGCCCGACGAGGCGCTGGTCAACGCCCTCTGCATGATGAGCCCGTTCGGCGTGCGCGAGAAGCAGGCGATGCTGGAGGCCCCGGACCTCAAGACCCGGGCCGAGATCCTGATCGCGGTCACGCAGATGGAACTGGTTCGCGGCTCCGGCCCCGAGCCGACGATGCAATAGGCTGCACGGCTGTCATGACCAACGACCTCACCAACCCCGTCGAGGCGACGCGCGTGGACCCCAAGCTCCTGGAGATTTTGGTCTGTCCCCTGACCAAGGGCACGCTGGACTACGATGCCGCCCGCCAGGAGCTGATCAGCCGCTCCGCCAAGCTCGCCTACCCGATCCGCGACGGCATCCCGATCATGCTGCCGGAAGAGGCACGCCCGCTGACGGATTGAGGGCCGAGGTCGGGGTACACGGCCGGATAGGTTTGGCCGCGCTGCTCTTGGAGCATCGGCCCCATGTTTGGGCTGGGACCTAGGCGGGTTTCGAAGCACAGGCGCTCTTGCCAGCCGCGACGTGCCCCCTCTCCCGTGCGGGAGAGGGTTGGGGTGAGGGACCAGGTTTTTCCGGAAAGCTCGCACCCCTCACCCTATCCCTCTCCCGCACGGGAGAGGGGACCCGCGCCGCGTCCTGAGATGCGTGCGACCAGCAACCCCGGGGGTTTGGTACGCGAGCACCTCAACGGCTCTCATCCATCGGCGATTGGAAACTCCGAGAGCTGTCCTGGCGGACCGTGGCCTCAGATCAGAACGCGCACCGCTCGCGACCCGATGTTCGCATGAACGCCCGCTCGATCCGCCAATACCGCCAAGCATTCGCAAAACGCAGCGTGGCTATTCCCGTCCGATCCGCCCGCGGATCCTGATCTCACCTCAAAAACCACGCGGTCATACTCTCGCCGCTTCTCTCATTCAGCATGGAGTTATCCTCCATCGACGAATGTGACCCGGCGCGCCATCACGGGCGGCGCGTGCTTTGCTGAAAGAGAATCCTGCATGATCAAGCTGGTCGCCGCCGCGGCTCTTGCCGCCGGCCTGTCTTCCGCCGTGTCGCTGCCGGCCTCGGCCGAGCCGGGCGCCAGCAACGGGACGTGGTCGGTGGAGCTGGTGACGGAGAGCGGCCTGTGCAGCGCCCGCTATTCCTACGGGCTGGCGATCCGCGAGGGTCAGGTGCAGCTGGTCTCGGGCGGGGCAGGGGCCCGGGTGAGTGGCCATGTCGGCCCCGATGGCAGCGTCGGGCTCGCCGTCACCAACGGGACGGCGAGCGGCACCGGGACCGGGCGGCTCCAGGCCGGCACCGGCTCGGGCACCTGGAAGGTCGCCTCCCTGTGCTCCGGACGCTGGACCGCGCGGCGCCGGGACGACCGCACCGCGCAGGCCGACTGATCTCAGTCAGGCAGCGCCGGCGAGCCAGGTGCGGGCCTCGGCGAGGCGGGCGCGCTCGAATACCTTGATCTGGGTCGGCGAGACGAAGTTGAAGGTCTCGGCCAGAGCCTTCAGCCAGGGGGCGTCCGTCACCAGGGCGACGTGGCTGACGCTCTTCATCATCGAGATGCCGAAGCGGGGATCCTTGAAGAAGGCCGCCGGCTCCATGCCCTCGAAGGCGCGGATATCCTCGAGCAGCTTGAGCTTGCCGCCCTTGTCGAGGTCAGCCTTCATGGCGTTCATGGCGGTGTTCATCTCCTCGTCGGAGATCTTGCCGTCGACCACGATCTCGGCGACGTTCGAATCCGGCGTCTTGGTATAGGTCAGCACTGATCGCTCCTCCGGGAACCGCACGCGTCCCGCCCCCGGCATCCGGAAGCGGGTCCGCTGCCCGTGCGGGCAGTGTCTTACAAAAAGCTCTGCGGGTCGACATCGATCGCGACCTTGACGTTGCCGCGCACCTTCGGGCCGCGGGCGATCCAGGCGCGCAGATAGGCCTGCATGTCGATGTTGCGCTCGGTCTTTACCAGCAACCGGAACCGGTAGCGGCCCCGGATCAGGGCCAGCGGCGCCTCGGCCGGCCCGAGCACCATCACGCCTTCCGGCGGGTCGGCGGCGCGGGCGAGGGCCTGGCCGTGGGCCTCCGCGACCTCGCGCTCGGCGGCCGAGACGATCAGCGCGGCGAGCCGCCCGAACGGCGGCAGGCCCGCCGCCTCCCGGGCCTGGATCTCCTCCTGGTAGAACCGCTCGGCATCCCCGGACAGCAGCGAGGCGATCACCGGATGCTCGGGCTGGTAGGTCTGCACCAGCGCCCGCCCGGGTCTGTCGCCGCGTCCGGCCCGGCCGGTGACCTGCTGGAGCAGCTGGAAGGTGCGCTCCGCCGCCCGGGGATCGCCCGAGGTCAGGCCGATATCGGCGTCCAGCACCCCGACCAGGGTCAGGCCCGGGAAATTGTGGCCCTTGGCCACCAGCTGGGTGCCGATCACGAGGTCGCATTCCCCGGCCGCCACCGCTTCCAGCTCTTGCCGCAGCCGGTCGGCGCCGCCGGGAAAGTCGCTCGACAGGACGACGATGCGCCGCTCGGGGAACAGCTCGGCGGCCTCCTCGGCGATCCGCTCGACCCCGGGGCCGCAGGCCGTGAGGTTGTCGAAGGTGCCGCACTCGGTGCAGGCGTCGGGTCGCCGCTCGGTATAGCCGCATTGGTGGCAGACGAGCGCCCGCCGGAACCGGTGCTCCACGAGCCAGGTCGAGCAATTCTTGCACTGGTAGCGATGCCCGCAGGCGCGGCACAGGGTCAGCGGCGCGTAGCCCCGGCGGTTGAGGAACAGCAGCGCCTGCTCGCCGCGCTCCAGGGTGGCCTTCACGGCGTTGACCAGGGGCGGGCTGAGGAAGCGGCCGCGCTCGGGCTGGTCCTTGCGCATGTCGATGGCGGCGATGTCGGGCAGGCGCCGGCCGCCGAAGCGCTCCGGCAGCAAGACGTGGCGGTAGCGCCCGCGGGCCGCGTTCACCCGGGTCTCGATCGACGGCGTCGCCGAGGCCAGCACCACCGGGCAGCCCTCCAGGCGACCGCGCACCACCGCCATGTCGCGGGCGTGGTAGTGGACGCCGTCCTCCTGCTTGTAGGCAGCCTCGTGCTCCTCATCGACCACGATCAGGCCGAGGCGGGCAAACGGCAGGAACAGGGCCGAGCGGGCGCCGACCACCACCAGAGCCTCGCCGGCCGCGACGGCCGCCCGCAGGCGCTCCCGCCGCTTGCCGCCGATGCCGGAATGCCAGGCCGCCGGCCGGACCCCGAAGCGCTGGGCAAAGCGGTCGAGGAACTGGGCCGTCAGGGCGATCTCGGGCATGAGGATCAGCGCCTGCCGGCCCGCCCGAATGCAGGCGGCCACCGCCTCGAAATAGACCTCGGTCTTGCCCGAGCCGGTGACGCCTTCGAGCAGGATCGGCCGGTTGTCGGCCGAGTCCGACTCCGGATGCCGCCACGGGAACGGCTCGACCAGCTCCGTCACCGCCTCGGCCTGGGCGGGCGAGAGCGGCGTCCGCGGAAAATCGGGATCGGGCCGCGGCGCGACCGGCTCGGGCTCGACCGCGACGGTCTCGAGGACGCCGTCGTCGATCAGGCCGTCCACCACCGAGAGCGAGACCCCGGCCTCCTTGGCGAGCGCGCTCTTGCCGCGCAGCTCCCGGTCCACCGCGACCGCCAGGACCTTGGCCCGGGCCGCGGTCGGCCGGGTCGGCTGCTTGTCGGTGAGGCGCACCGCCACCCGGGCAGTCTCGGCGGCGGCGGCCTCGTCGGGCAGGCGCAGCACCATGGCGAGCGCCGAGCCCTTCGGCGCCAGGGTGTAGCGGGCGATCCAGTCGACCAGGCTGCGCAGGGGCTCGGAGAGCGGCGCGTAGGGCAGGCGGCCGGTGACCGGGCGCAGGTTCGAGCCGCCGGCGGACTCGGCCAGGCCCCAGACCACGCCCACGATCTCGCGGGGCCCGAGCGGCACCTGCACCACGTCGCCGACCGAAAGGTCGAGGGTGCCGGGCACGGCGTAGCTGTAGGGCGCATCGAGCGCCAACGGGATCAGGATCTCGGCGACAAAGGGCATGCGAGGCGTATCGGGCGGGTCCGTTCCGGGTCCGTACCACAGGGCCGGGAAAAGAACCCGCGGCTTCAGCGGTCGCGCAGACCCGGCACCAAAGGCAGGGCGGCGAGGCTGAGCGCCGTCATCGCCCAGAAGGCCGAAGCGCCGAACGCCCCGTAGAGCGCGCCGGAGGCCAGGGTGGCGAGCACGCCGGACAGGCCCAGCGCCACGGTGCCGTAGAGCGCCAGGGCGGTGGCCCGGAGTTCCGGGGGCGTGGTGGCCTCGATCAGACCGAGGCAGGCGAGGTGCAGGAGGGCGAAGCTCAACCCATGCAGGGCCTCCGCGGCGGCGACGAGGGGGATCACAGTGGTGCAGGCGAGGACCGCCCAGCGCAGGGCGCCGGCGCAGGCCGCCACCGCGATCCCGGCGGGCAGGCCGATCCGCGCCAGGAGAGGGGGACCGGCGAGCAGGAAGACCAGCACCTCGGCGGCCACCGATCCGGACCAGATCAGCCCGGCGGTGCCGGCCCCGATTCCGGCGCCGCGCCACAGGATCATCGCGAAGCCGTCGTGTAGGGCATGGGCGCCGATCACCAGCGAGCCTGCGAAGAGGATGCGACGGAAGCGCGGCAGCCGCAGCAACTCTGCGAAGTTTCGGCCCAACCAACCACCAGCCTTCGCCGAACCGTCCCGGACCGGCAGCGCCAGGGCCGCCCCGGAGGCCGCGATGAACAGGACGCCGCTCGCAACCAGGGCGGCGGCCAGGCCGTATGAGCCGATCAGCCAGCCGGCGGCGCCGGTGGCAGCGATGAACGCGGCCGAGCCGGCGGCCCGGACCCAGCCGTACTGGAACACCGCCCCACCCCGGGCGGCGGCGAGCGCCAGCGCGTCGGCGAGCGGTGGCGGCGCGGCGGTCCCGGCGGCGTACAGGAGGGCCGGCCCGAGGAGCTGCCAGAAGCCCGCACCGGGCAGATGCGCCAGGACCGCGAGACCGGTCAGCGCGACGCTCGCCGCCAGGACGGGGCGCGCGGCCCGGCGCCGGTCGGCGAAGGCCCCGGCCAGAGGTCCGACCACGAGCCGCAGAGCGCCGGCAGCGGCGAGGAGGGTGCCGATCTGGCCTGGGCTCAGGCCCCGCGCCGCCAGGAAGCCGGGCAGGATCGGCGACAGCAGGCCGTAGGCGCCGTAGAGGGCGGCGTACAGGACGAGGAAGCGGGCAAGACCGCCCCGCCACCCTTCGCTGATCGCGCCCTCTCCCATGGAGAGCGCATAGCATCCGCGTGCGCCCCTGTATCAGGAGCGCCGGGACTATCGCTCACGAATGCCGGCGCACCGCGTAGCGGTAGCGGCGGCCCTGTTCGTCCAGGAGCTCGCTGTCGGAGCCTTCCTGCCAGACGACCTCGTCCTTGGGGCCCTTGGCGTTCGTGAGGGTCGCGCCGCGGACGATGTCGAGGCTCAGGCCGAAGCCGTAATTGGTGGCGGTGGCGTCCGTGATCGCGGCCGAGATGTCGGCCTCGTCGGGCAGGCAGGCGAACAGCACGCCGTCGGCGATCGCGAGGGTGTAGGTTTGCACGAATGGGCTCCGGGAATCGGGGCGAGTGGGGGCCGGCACGCGAGCGCCCCAAGCTAGGAGGCCCATTCGGGACGAGAAGCGCGTTCTCCGAAATGCTGCATTGCAACATGGGGAGAGCGCACTCCATCACAAGGTGTCGAGCCCCGGCCTCTCAGCGGGCCAGATGCGCGTCCAGGAACCGGGCCATCTCGCCGAACACCTCCTTGGTCTCCGGCGCGTTCGGGGCGGCGAGGTACTGGGCATGCGACATGCCCTCGAACAGCTGCAGATCGGCCTCGATCCCGGCGGCGCGCAGCTTGCGATGGGTGCGCACGGTGTTCGACAGGAACAGGTCGCGGGTGCCGCTGATCAGGATCGCCGGGGGCAGGCCGGAGAAGTCGCCGTTGATCGGCGAGAGCTGCGGATCCTTCAGGTCGCGCCCGGCGGCGTAGAGCTTGGCGGCGGGCGTCAGGTAGCCGGAATAGCTCACCAGCACGTTGTCGAGCCACTCGTTGGTCCGGTACGTGTCGCCGGTCTCGGTCATGTCCGACCAGGGCGTGCCGAGCCCGATCGCGGCCGGCAGGGCCAGGCCCTCCTGCTTGGCGCGCAGCATCAGCGCCAGCGTCATGCCGCCGCCCGTGGAGGTGCCGAACACGCCCATGTTCTGCGGCCTCTGCATGCCGAGCATCGCCTTCCAGACCGCGGTGGCGTCGTCCATGGCGGCGGGGTAGGGGGCGTCGGGCGGCATGCGGTAATCCACCGCGATCACCTTGTAGCCGCCGAGCCCGGCCATCAGGATCGCCTCCAGGGTACCGGCCTCGCCCGGATTGTAGACGTAGCCGCCGCCGTGGATGTGCAGCAGCAGCCGGTTGCGGTTGGCCTCCGGGATGGTCCTGGGCTGGACCACGAACACCTTCACGCCGCCGATCACCGCGGCCTCGCTGGTGACGCCGAGTTTTTCGCGCAAAGCCGGCAGGGTGGCGGCGCCGGCCGCCGCCAGCCGGTCGACCAAAACCTTCCAGCCGGCGGCGTCCGGCGGGTTGGCGTTCCAGGCCGGCACCCGGTAGGGGGCCGCGACGGCGTTGCGGAAATCCGGGCTGACCGTGTCGGGCACCGGGATGACCCGGCCCGGCACCGTGCGGGGTCCGGGCGCGGCATTGGCCGCCCCCATCTCGGCGTCCAGCCGCCTGAAGTCCGACTCGGGGGCTGCCTGCCCGAAGGCGGCATGCGTGCCGAACGCGATCATCAGCAAAGCGGGCAGGCTCAAGCGCATCTGGTTTCCTCCGGCGAGCGGCCCCTTGCGGCTGCCCGTCGTTGCGGGCCTGGGGCACTCGTCCGTCAGGGATACAGGGGTGTGCGCAGGATGGGACTCGTTTTTCTTCCCAGGGTACGGGCGTTGCACGAACCTTTGAACCCAACGCCGTCATTGCGAGCGGAGCGAAGCAACCCAGGGCAGCGCGCGATCCCCGAACCGTGGCGCATCACTGGGTTGCTTCGCTGCGCTCGCAATGACGGTGCGTGGGGGACAGCTCGGTCCCCCCCCAAAAAAAATCACCCCGCCGCCCGGGGCAGGGCCGCTGGGTGTTCGGGCTCCACTACCACCGTGGCGGGCACGGTTCCGTCGCCGACCAGGGCGTCCGCCACGGCGTCGGAGGAGATCGTAGCCTCGGTGGTGGCCTCGCCCGGGGTGGTGGGCTCGGCGGTGATGCGGGCGGTCTCGCGGCGGGGCGGCGTGTCGGCGCCGGCATGCTCGTCGGCGACGCGGGCCACGGCCTCGGCGGTGATCAGCCCGATCCCGGCGGCGTGCTCGGCCATGGCGACGCTGTCGGCGGCGAGAACCAGGCTGGAGCCCGACCGGGCCACGGCCCCGGCGAGCCGGACGATCTCCTCCACGCGGGCGGCGTCGTTGGAGACGTTGCGGATGTAGACGGCGAGCACCCGCCCGGGATGCTCCTCGACGATCTGCGCGTAGACCTCGGGGTCGTGCTGGCCGCTGTCGCCGATCAGCACGAAGGGCAGGTCGTGATAGAGGGACAGCATGTGCCGGATCAGCGCCTGCTTGTGGTCGGTGGCCCGGCGCGGCAGCGGGTGCGTCCAGGACAGGCCCCATTCCCGCAGGAACAGCACCGGCCCCACCGGGATGCCGTGCCGCTGGAAGAACTCGGACAGCATCTCGTAGAGGCCCCAGGGCGCGCGGGAGACGTAGAGCATCGGGTTGCCCTCGGCCCCGCCGGCCCCTGCATGGAGAGCCCGGTACAGGGCGGCGACCCCCGGAAAGGCGACCCGGCTGTCGGCATCCTCGACGAACAGGCGCCACAGCATCTTCAGCTTGTTGGCGACGCCGGTATGCATCACCGTATCGTCGATATCGCTGATCACCACGCAGCGGCAGCCCTCGGGCGGGATGAACACCGCACCCTCGGCGGGAATCGGCGTCTCGTCCTCCAAGACGAGTTCCACCGGCTGCCAGGCGCCCGGGCGTCCGGGCAGCGCGCGCGGATGCAGGTGCAGGCGGAAATAGCCGTCCCGGTCGGTCTCGACCCGGGCCGCGTCACCGCCGAACCGGGCCGTGATCGCGGCGCCCGCCACCGTGCGCCGGGCGATCCGGCGGCGCAGGTCGCGCCACTGCGCCCGCAGGGAATCCGGGTCCTCTCCGGGAATGCCCGGGGATTGCCGGAACACCCGGCCGATCAAAAAGATCTCGCGGCGCGAGCCGTAACCGCGATAGGGCTCGACCACGAGCCCGCCGGGGCCCGTCCCGCCATGCCCCTGGGCGCGGCGGACCGGGCGGGTGAGGACCCGCACCGCCTTGTTGACGCCGCGGCGTACCCGGGAAGCCATGCCGCCGGTCTCCGGTCGGCGCTTCAGGCCTGGGGCAATTCGGGGGTCAGCCCCATCGCGTCGAGGCCCTCCTCCAGCAGGTCGCCGGCATCCGGCGCGCCGAGCAATTCCTTCACGGCGCCTTCGCCGACGGATTCGCGCTCGCGGGCGAAGCGGACCGCGTCGCCCCACTCCTCCGGCTCCATGTCGCCGCGGCCGATATAGAACAGGGCCAGGAGCTCGGCCCTCGCGTCGTCGTCGAGCCCGGCGATGGCGCCGCGCACTTCGGATTCGGTGGCGTCGTCGGTGCCCGAGATCAGGACGTCGGTGGAGCCGTCGTCGATCGGGTTCGAGCCCGAATCCGGGTCGGTGTTACCTTCCTTCACCTCGATGGCGCGCAGCCGCAGAACGATGTCGGTGACGGTGTCGACGGCGATATCCATGCGCTGTTCTCCCGAGGCTCGAAGGGCCGGGCGTGTCCGCCCTTAAGCCGCGACAACGGGCGAGGGCGCGCCGAGTTCGCCGCGCCGGACGGGCCGGCCGGGTTTGCGTGGTCCGCGCCACTTCCCGGCCGCAGGACCGTAGGCTAGAGCCTGCCAGACCTTCCGAACAATTGGATCGACAGCGGCGATAGACGTGACATCTTTGAACGCTGCCAGGTTGAGCCCTGCCGATATCGTCGATCGCGACGCAAATAGCGCCGACAAGCCCCGGCACCCGACGGCACGAGCCGCGGCGCTGCTGGCGGCCTCCGCCCTCGCGGCCGCCCTCGTCGCGGGGGCGACGCGTCCGGTCCAGGCCCGGGCCGCGGGCACCGAAGCCAGCGCGCCGAGCTGCTACGTCACCGGCGGCGGCGGCCTGGAGATCTGCCGCGACGGCGCCGAGGCCGAGGGCGTGCTGATCGCGCCGGCGCCCTGCGCGTTCGTGCGCGGCGTCCAGATCCTGCGGCTTCCCCGGGCCGAGGCGCCCGGCCCGCTGCAGATGATCTTCCAGGGCCAGAGCCCGGTGGCGTCGCGTCGCCGAGACGAGCCCTGCCCGGAGCGGCGCGCCACCGACAGCCGCGACGGCGGGTCGCTGCGCACCGGCCGCAGCCCGGAGGCGCTGGCCACGACGCTGCCGCCCTCGGCCGACCGGTTCTGGGTCGATCTCCCGGAGGAGCGCTCAGGTCGGCGCGGCGCGTCGGAGCCGGCGGCCGAGGGCATCGGACCCCGGGATCCGATCGCGGTCTCGGGCCGCGATTGGGCCGGGGAAGCCTACAGCTACGTCTTTTTGCTCGGGCAGGAGCGGGTCGGCGGCGAGCCGGATGACGACGCCCCGACCCGGCGGCGCGGTCGCCGGGCCGAGCGGGACGAGCCGGCGGCGCAACCGGCCGACATCCGGCGCCGGGTCCAGATCGCGGCCCGGACCCTCGACTTCCAGACCTTCGAGATCCGCACCCGCAGTCCGGACGGCTACGGGCTCGCCTGGACGCCATTCACCCCGGGCGGGCGCGGCACGCCGCCCAACCCTGCCCCGGTGGCCGACGAGTTCGGCAAGCCGATCGCCTCGGCCTGTCCGGCCCCGGCCTTCGAGACCCACGGGCTGGCAGGCTCGATCAGCATCGTCGACCGGACCTATCACTACGTCTACACCGACGTCCTGCCCGAGGATTGCGGCCTCGCCCCGGACAAGCGCCGCACCGCCCTCTACCTGCGCACGTCGAAGGACCTGTCGGCCGCAAAAGTCTGGTCGGCGGCGAAAAGACTCGCCGGGCCGCTGCCGCCCGGGAGCGTGGTCCGAGTGGCGCGGGCCAAGGGGATGCAGCGCTGGGCGATCTCCTACACCTGCCAGCGGCCGGCCAACGCGCCGGGCGGCCCGGTGGCCGATATCTGCCTGCAATACACCCCCGACCTGAACCTCGACGGGATCGGCGCGCTGACCCTCTACGCCGACCCGGTGGAGGCCGGCCGCTCGCCGACCTATCTCGGGCTGCGCTCAGGGGGCGACGGTAGCGGCCGCTTCGACCGGAGCGCGCATTTCTGGATGACCGACGCGCAGGGCAACCTCGACACCCCGGCGGTCTATCCGGGCAAGGCCGGGTTCCTGACCTGGCTCGACCGGCTCGCCCCCACGGCCTCCGGGCGCGACGGGTCGACCCTCTACGGGCGGCCGGTCTACTGGGCGACGTGGACGGTGCGTCGGATCGGCGCGCAATAACCCGCGCGAGACGTTATATGGGCGGCCTTCCCGCCGCCCGAGTCGTGCCTCTTGGAAACGATGGACACCCATATCGACCTGTGGTTCGCCGCGAGCATCGTGGTGATCTCACTGCTGCTCTCGGCCTTCTTCGCGGGGGCCGAGACCGCCTTCACCGCCGCCTCCCGGGCGCGGATGCACGCCCTCGAACAGGCGGGCGACCCGCGGGCGGCGATCGTCAACCGGATCCTGGCGATCCGCGAGCGCTTCATCGGCGCGATGCTGATCGGCTACAACATCGTGGCGATCGGCGCCTCGGCCTTCACCACCAGCGTGCTCACCGCCCTGTTCGGCAAGAACGGCGTGATCTACGCCACCGTCGGCATGTCGGTGCTGGTCATCGTCTTCGCCGAGGTGCTGCCGAAGACGCTGGCCATCTCCAAGCCCGACAAGGCGGCTCTGCTGATGGCCCGGCCGGTGGCCTTCGCGGTCGCCATCATGGGCCCGGCGGCGATCTCCATCGAGCACTTGGTGCGGCTGATGCTGAAGCCGTTCGGCATCACCATCGGCGAGCACCAGTCGATCCTCACCGCCTCCGAGGAGTTGCGCGGGCAGGTGGCGCTGATGCACCGGGAGGGCGGTGTCGCCAAGGCCGAGCGCGACATGCTCGGCGGCCTGCTCGACCTGTCGAACCTGTCGGTCTCGGACGTGATGGTCCACCGCACCAAGATGCGGGCGATCGACGCCGACCAGCCCTCGGAAGACATCGTCCGGGAAGTGCTGGCCTCGCCCTACACGCGCATGCCCCTGTGGCGCGGGACGCCCGAGAACATCGTCGGCGTGCTCCATGCCAAGGACCTGCTGCGCGCGCTTGACGCCGCGGGCGGCGACGCCTCGGGGCTGAAGGTCGAGGCCCTGGCGCTGGAGACCTGGTTCGTGCCGGGCACGACCTCGCTGCGCGCCCAGCTCAAGGCCTTCCTCACCAAGAAGACCCACTTCGCTCTGGTGGTCGACGAGTACGGCGAGGTGATGGGCCTCGTGACCCTGGAGGACATCCTGGAGGAGATCGTCGGCGAGATCGCCGACGAGCATGACGTGACGGTCTCCGGCGTGCGCCCGCAGGGTGACGGCTCGGTCAATGTCGACGGCGGCGTGCCGATCCGCGACCTCAACCGCGCCATGGACTGGAACCTGCCCGACGACGAGGCCACCACCATCGCGGGCCTGGTCATCCACGAGGCCCGGACCATCCCCGACCAGGGCACCGCCTTCAACTTCCACGGCTTCCGCTTCCAGGTGATCCGGAAGGCCAAGAACCGGATCACGACCTTACGGATCACGCCGCTGACCACGACCGGCATCCAGACCACCGCGCAGGCGGAGGCGCAGCGCGACCCGGTGTGAGGTGCCTACGATCGAAACAGGTTTCGATCGTAGTCTCTCCGAGGCCGATACGCGCCTTCCCTCCCCCCTCTGCGGGGGAGGGTGGCCCCCGAAGGGGGTCGGGAGAGGGGAGCGACGGTGCAGGATAAAGCTCCGGCTCGCACGCCTGCTCCGCGCCTTTTCCGGAAACCGGGCTCCCCTCTCCCGACCCGGCCTGACGGCCGGCCCACCCTCCCCCGCAGAGGGGGGAGGGAGACGCGCTTGGGGTTGGCCTTGGTTCTGGTCCGGCAGCGATGTGTGAACATCGTAGCCCGAACGGGAGAGGGGGCGCGTCGCGGCCCGGCTCTCCTCAGCCCGGCATCGCCTGCAACCCCTCGGCGCGGATCCAGTCGCGGGTGCGGTCCAGCGCCCGGCCGAGGCGGTCGAACAGCGCGTCGATCTCGTCGGGGCTGATGATCAGCGGCGGGCAGACGGCGACGCGGTCGCCGGCCAGGGACCGCACGATCAGGCCTTCTCCTTGCGCGAAGGCGACGCAGCGGGCGGCGACGCCGGCCTTCGGGTCGTACTGGCGCTTGCTGGCCTTGTCGGCGACGATCTCCAGCCCGCCGATCAGCCCGATGCCGCCGGCCTCGCCGACGATGTCGTGGTCGGCGAGCGCCGCGAGCCGGCGCTGGAAATGCGGCGCCTTCTCGGCCGCGCCCTCGATCACCTGGTCGCGCCGGTAGATCTCGATCGTCTTCAGCGCCACCGCGGCCGCCACCGGGTGCCCGGAATAGGTGGTGCCGTGCCCGAACGTGCCGATTTTTTCGCTCTGGCCGATCATCGCCTGGTAGAGCGGCTCGTCGATGCTGACGCCGCCGAGCGGCATGTAGGCCGAGGTCAGGGCCTTGGCGAAGGAGATCGAATCAGGCCGGATCCCCAGCGCCTCGCTGCCGAACCAAGTGCCGAGCCGGCCGAAGCCGCAGATCACCTCGTCGGCGATCAGCCGGACCTCGTATTTCGCCAGAACCGCCTGGATCGCCGCGAAGTAGCCCCGCGGCGGCACGATCGCCCCGCCGGCGCCCATCACCGGCTCGGCGATGAAGGCCGCCACCGTCTCCGGCCCCTCGCGCAGGATCGTCTCCTCCAGCTCGGCGGCGAGGCGGGCCGAATAGGCCTCCTCGGTCTCGCCCGGCTCAGCGCCGCGATAGAAATGCGGGCAGGCAACATGCAGAAAGCCCGGCAGCGGCAGGTCCCAGTCGGCATGGTTCGCGGTCAGGCCGGTCATCGAGGCGCTGGCCACCGTGACGCCGTGATAGCCTTTCTGCCGCGCGATGATTTTCTTCTTGTTCGGCCGGCCCAGCGCGTTGTTGTAGTACCACGTCAGCTTGACCTGGGTATCGTTCGCCTCGGACCCGGACGACGTGAAGAAGATCTTCGAGGTCGGGACCGGCATCAGCTCCTTCAGGGTCTCGGCCAGCTCGATCCCGGGATCGTGACTGCGGCCGGAGAACAGGTGGCTGAAGGGCAGCCGGCCCATCTGGACCCGGGCGGCCTCGACCAGCTCCGCATTCGAGTAGCCGAGCGCCGTGCACCACAGCCCCGACATGCCCTCGATGTAGGATCGGCCCTCCGTGTCGTAGACATGGACGCCCTCGCCGCGCTCCAGCACCAGCGGGCCGGTCTGCCGGTGGGTCGAGAGGTTGGTGTAGGGGTGGAGCAGGGTTTCGACGTCGCGGGTCGCGAGATTCGAGAGCATCGTTCGCACCGTCCTCATCCCAGGGAAGCCGCCACACTACCGACCCGATGCCCGTGCAGGTAGCCCGGCGGCCCCGCGCCCGGCCGTTGCCGGATGCATGCCCCCGTGTTTGACCCGCGCGACGCACGATCCATGCTGAATCCCGAAACCTTCGTGGCGCAACCCGCCCCCGGGCGCGCCTGCGGCGCCTGCACCCTGTGCTGCAAGGTCTACGACGTGCCGGCGGTGGAGAGCGTCGCGGGCCAGTGGTGCCGCCACACCAAGGCCGGCCAGGGCTGCGCGATCCACGCGACGCGCCCCGACCATTGCCGGGCGTTCCACTGCCTCTGGATGACCGAGAGCTGGCTCGGCCCGGAATGGAAGCCCGACCGCGCCAAGATGGTGCTCACGCTGGACCCGCTCTCCCGCAACATGAACGTGCAGGTCGATCCCGGCCAGGCGAATGCCTGGCGCCGGGAGCCCTATTACGGTCAGCTCAAGCGCTGGGCGGTGGCCTCGGTGCCGCTGCGCCGCCACGTGCTGGTCCACGTCAACAAGACCACCACGGTGATCCTGCCCGACCGGGACGTCAGCCTCGGGGTGGTCGGTCCGGACGAGCGGATCGTCTCGCACGACCGGATGACCCCGCAGGGCCCGAGTTTCGACGTGCAGAAGGTCAAGGCCGCGTAGGCCTCTTGCGGCCCCCGCCGGTTTGCCCGACTGATCGGGCATGACGACGATCCACGATTTCACGGTTCCCGCGGCCGACGGGAGCCCGTACCCCCTCGCGCAGCATCGCGGCGCGGTGCTGCTCATCGTCAACACGGCCTCGCGCTGCGGCTTCACCCCGCAATATGCCGGGCTGGAGGCGCTGTGGCGGGCGCATCGGGCCGAGGGCCTGACCGTCCTGGGCTTCCCCTGCAACCAGTTCGGCGCCCAGGAGCCCGGGGACGCCGCCGAGATCGCCAGCTTCTGCTCCCTGACCTACGACGTCAGCTTCCCGGTGCTCGGCAAGGTGGCGGTGAACGGCCCGGAGGCCGAGCCGCTGTTCGACCACCTGAAGCAGGCCCGCTCAGGGCTGTTGGGCACCAAGGCGATCAAGTGGAATTTTACGAAGTTCCTGGTCGGCCGGAACGGCCAGGTGATCGCCCGGTTCGCGCCGTCGGCGAAGCCCGCCTCGCTGGAGAGGAAAGTGCAGGAGGCGCTGGCCCAGCCGGCGGGGTAAGCGGTCGGCGCAACGATCGCCACCGTCATTGCGAGCGGAGCGAAGCAACCCAGGGCAGCGCCACGTTCGGGGATCGCGCGCTGCCCTGGGTTGCTTCGCTCCGCTCGCAATGACGGCCGTGAAAGGTCGGACCGCACCTCAAACCGGATCGAGATCGGCCTCCGCGAGCCGGCGCGTCTCCGCCGCCAGCCGCAGCAGGCTCCGCAGCGGCGCGATCCGCGACGGGCGCATCGCGTCGCGCAGGATCCCCACCAGGAACCGGGCCTCGGCGATCTTGCGCAGGGTCGGATCCGCGGCGCCGGCGATCAGCGCCTGCCGTTCCAGCCGCGACAGGGCCGCGAACAGCGCCTGGCGGCCCTCCGAATCGTCGGACGATTGCTTGCTGGCGAGGAGCGCGTCCAATTCATCTTCAAAACGATTGCGATGACAAGGATCGGCGCGCATTGGTGATCCGATGACTGATTTCTTCGGACCCTAGGTCAATCCTCGCGGGATGTCAGCCGGCTCCGCTACAGCGCCACAGCGAGTCTGGGAATGTTGCGCAATCCGCCCACGGGCGGCTCAGACGCTGGCGATGAGTTCGGCCGCGGCCTCGAATTCCACCCGGCGGATCGCCAGCCGCGCCTCGGCGTCGGCATCCCGGCCCCAGACAGCTGCCTGGTAGGTCTCATCGACATGGGCCGCGTCCCAGGCCTCGGCCGGGGTGAGTCGACCGCGCAGCACTGCGAGCGCGATCAGCAGCGAGCCGGTCAGCGTCGTCAGCGTGTGCAGGCCGGCCAGCCGGAACGGGCTCTCCACCGCGGCCACCGCCTCGGACAGCACCCGGACGGTGTCGGGCGGCTGCGCGACATGCATCACGCCCTCGCTGAGGATCACCCGGGCGCCAAAAATCTCCCGGGCCCAGTCGAGGATCGGGTCCCAGGCGGCGGCCTGGGCCGAGACCAGGCGCTCCGGATCCCCGGCCCGATAGGCGACGAGGTCCGTGCCCGCATAGGCGCAGAGATCCTCGACCACCGCCGCGTGCCGGGGGGCGACGCCGTCGATGCTGGTATTCGCCAGCCGGGTCAGCGGCATCCTGGCGGGATCGATCACCGTCTCCTGGGCCGCCCATTCGGCCGCGATCTTCTCCGCCAGGGCCCGGGTCGGCAGGCTCAGCGGGTTGCGGGCCGGCGTGTTGGCCGGACGGCCGTCCAGGGTCAGCCGGAACCCGTCCGCCCCCTCGGCGAAGCCGGCCTCCTTGTAGAACCGCCGCGGCAGGGCGGGCTTCGCATGGCCCCGGGCCGCCTGCACGGGATCGGGTCGTTCTGCGCCGCCCGGTTCGCCGAGCCAGTCGTTCGTCAGATCGCTCATGGATGCGAGATAGGGGTTTTGGGGTTCGTCGGCGAGCCTGGTTGGACGTCGCGCCGTCATTGCGAGCGGAGCGAAGCAACCCAGAGCGGCGCGCGTTCTCCGATCGGTCGATTCCCTGGGTCGCTTCGCTACGCTCGCGATGACGGCGAAATGGGCGAGCTCGGAGGCTCCCCCCCGGAAAACAACCCCTCCAGCGCCCCCGCGCTCGACACCACCGTGACCGCCCCCGCCCCGTAGAGGGCGCCGGCCGGGTGATAGCCCCAGCCGACCCCCACGGCGACGGCCCCGGCCGAGACGCCCATGCCGATGTCGAAGGTCGTGTCGCCGACCATGATGGTGGCCTCGGGGCCGCAGCCGGCCTCCGCCATCGCCTGGCGCAGCATGGTCGGATCGGGCTTCGACGGGGCGTCGTCCGCGCTCTGGGTGGTGGCGAACCAGTCGGCCCAGCCGTGATGCTCGATCAGCCGGTCGACGCCCCGCCGGGACTTGCCGGTGGCGAGGCCGATCAGCACGTCCTCGCGGGCATGCAGCCGGGCCAGCAGGTCGCCCATCCCGGGAAACAGCGGCTCCTCGTAGGCGGGATCGATCCGCAGGCGGTTATAGGCCCGCTTGTAGCTCTCGGAGAGGTCCGCGATCGGCCCATCCTCGCCGACGAGGCGGCGGAACGCCTGCGGCAGGGACAGCCCGACCACCGAGAGCGCCTCGCGCCGGCCCGGGGCCGGCAGGCCGTTCTCCGCGAAGGCGAGCCCCTGCGCGGCGACGATCAGATGCTGGCTGTCGACCAGGGTGCCGTCGACGTCGAAGACGATGAGCTTCATCGCCTGTGTCTGCCGGGCACGGGGCCGGTCACGGCTTGCGGCCCGGCTGCACCGGCTGGGCGGCACCCGGCTGCGCCGCCTGGCCGTGCGTGCGCTCGTAGCCGAGGCGGCAGCGGATCAGGAACCGCCGCCGCCGGCCGCCGCGCAGGCCGCGCTGGTGGGAGGCGCGGTTGCAGGCCGCGTAGGACCGCCGCCGGCGCTCGGCCCGGCCGCTCGACGCCGGACGCGGGGCAGCCTGCGGCTGGGCCGCGGACGGGGTGGGGGGCGCGGCCGGCTGCGGCGCATCGGCCGCCGGGACGGGCTGAGCCGGCTTCGGCGCGTTGGCCGGCGGGGCGGGGTTCGCCGGCGCGGCCGGCTTGGCAGCCTCGCCCGGCGCGGCCTGGGCGGGCGGCCCGACCAGGCAGAGGGCGGCGAGGCAGGCCAGCGTCGCGAGCTTCATGCGTCAGGGTCTCGAACCGCGGGAAATCGGCCCCGCGGCGGAACGGCGGGTCGCGGATCAGCATATGAGGCGAGGCGGCCGATTGCCAAGGCGTGCCGGGCGCGACACCTCCGGATCGCGGGCCGCGCGTCACCGGATTCTTGTGGCGGCCGACCCGCATGAGCGCGCCATGACCCTCGTCCTGCTCCCCGGCTTCATGACCGATCCCGACCTCTGGGCGGACATGCTCCCGCGCCTCGCGCCCCTCGGCCCGGTGCTGCACGGCGACCTGACCCGGGACGCCGGCATCGACGCCATGGCGAACCGGGTCGCCGGGGAGGCGCCGGAGCGATTCGCCCTGATCGGCTTCTCGATGGGCGGCTACGTGGCGCGCGAGATTGCCCGCCTGGCGCCGGAGCGGGTCCGGGCGCTCGTGCTGATCGCCACCTCGGCCCGGGCCGACACCCCGGCCCAGGCGCGCCGGAAGGTGGCGGCGGTGGCGAATGTCCGCCGCCAGGGGTTTTCCGGGCTCAGCCGGGCCGCGATCCTCGGCTCGGTCCATCCCGATCGGATCGGCGACGCGGCGCTGATCACCCGCATCCGGCAGATGGGCGACCGCCTTGGCGGGGAGGTGTTCGTGCGCCAAGCCGGGCAGCCGCGCGAAAGCGACCTGGGCCGGCTCGGCGCCATCGCCTGCCCGACCCTAGTGGTGGCCGCCGCCCAGGACGGCCTGCGCAGTCTCGACGAGGCGCGGGAGCTCCAGGCCGGCATCCCCGGCGCCACCCTGACGGTGATCGACGGCTCCGGCCACATGCTGCCGATGGAAGCCCCCGACGCCCTGGCGGAGGCCATCGTGCCGTGGCTCCAGGCTCAGCTCTCCGGCGCCTCGACGATCGGATCGTAACGGGAAGCGTCGAAGCCCAGAAGATTCCAGCTCTGGGCCATGTGCGGCGGCAGCGGCGCGCTGACATCCACGGGCCGGCCGGTGCGCGGATGCGGGATCACGATCCGGCGGGCGAGCAGGTGCAGCCGGTTCTGGATGCCGCCGGGCAGCTCCCAGTTCTCCACGGAAAAGTATTTCGGGTCGCCGACGATCGGGTGGCCGATATGGGCCGCGTGGGCGCGCAGCTGGTGGGTCCGCCCGGTCACCGGCTTGAACGACAGCCAGGACAGTTTTTGGGCGGCCTGATCGACCATGGCGTAATAGGTCAGGGCGTGGCTCGCGCCCTCGTCGCCGTGCTTGGCCACGCGCATGCGCGCATCGGCATCGGTCGGCTCGTCCTTGGCGAGGTAGGTCGAGACCCGCCCCTGCCGCACCCGCGGCACGCCCGCCGTGAGCGCCCAGTAGATTTTTCGCGCGGCTCGCGAGCGGAAACTCTTCGCGAGCGTGGCGGCCGCGAGCCGGGTCTTGGCGATGATCAGGCAGCCGGCCGTGTCCTTGTCGAGCCGGTGGACGAGGCGCGGCTTCTGCCCGTCCGGCCCGGTCAGCGCGGCGAGCAGCCCGTCGACGTGGCGGACCGTGCCCGAGCCGCCCTGCACCGCGAGGCCGAAGGGCTTGTTCAGCACCATCATGTCCGCGTCCTCGTAGAGGATCAGCGAGCGGATGAACTCGGCATCGTCCTGCTCCCGGGCGGCGCTGCGGGGGCGCTCGGTCGGCTGGTCGAGGCGCAGCGGCGGCACGCGCACGCTCATGCCCGGCTCGAGCCGGTCGTTGGGCTTGGCGCGCTTGCCGTCGACCCGCAGCTCGCCCTTGCGGACGATGCTCTGGACCCGGGTGAAGGGCAGCAGCGGGAAGCGGGCGGTGAGGAATCGGTCGATGCGCATGCCGGCCTCGTCCGCCTCGACCGTCAGGGTCTGCACCCCGGAGGCGAGGGTCGCGGAGGCGGCGGCGCGCTGCTCACGCCGGGTCGGGCCGGCCGGCGGGGCCAAGGGTTCCGGCCGGGTCTCGGCGGGCCTGGCCTGCGCCTTCGCGGCCGGCCTGGCGCTTGGCCGAGACGGCGCCTTCCGCGGGGGCGGGGCCTCGTCGCGCGCGACCGGGGCAGGCCGCGGCCTCGGCTTCGGCTTCGCGGCGGCTGCGGCAGCCGCCGCGACAGCATGGGGCGTGCCCTGCGCGGTCCAGGGATCGCGGGTGCCGGCATCGTCGCCGCGGTTGCGGGCCGCGCGCTCGGCGGCATCGCGGGCGCTGGTGCGCGGGCCGGTGCGGGCGCGCCCGTCGGACTGGAACTTGCCAGGCGAGAACTTGCCGGAGGAGAACTTGCCGGCTCCGGGCTTGCGCCCGTTCGGGCCGCCGCGTGGGGGTGGTCGTGTCGTCATGATTCCGCCAGCACCCGTCTCCGCTTCGGACGGAACGTCCGGGCGCATCGGCCGCGGCGTCGCGGAGGACCCGGACCGATGGGGTCGCCCGGCTCTAGCATCGCGGGGGCAATGCGGCAAAGGCGGAGCGCCCGAGCCCACAACCCTCAGTACTTGAGCCCGGTGTCGCACAGCACCGTGACGGCGACCGCGTCGGCCGGCAGGCGGCCTGAGGCGAGCAGAGCCACGGCGGCGCAGACATTGGCGGCGGCCGAGTAGCCGACATGCAGGCCCTCCCGCGTCGCCAGCAGCCGGCGCCATCGCGCGGCCTCATCGTCCGACACCGAGAGGGCGAGATCCATGAGCGCGGCATCCCAATGCGGCGGCACGCTGCCGTAGCCCGTCCCCTGCAGGACGTGGCGCGGCTTGGCGACGGGCTCGCCCGCCAGCGGCCGGCAGCCGGCCGGTTCCACTGCTGCGCAGACGACATGCGGATTGCGTGCCCGCAGCGCCGCCGCGACCCCGAGGAAGGTCGCCCCCGTCCCCACGGACGCGACCCAGGCATCAACCTGTCCCCCCGTTTGCGCCCAGATCTCCGGGCCGGTCGTATCCCGGTGGATCCCGACGCCCTCCGGGGCGTGGAATTGATCGACGTAGAAACCGCCGCGTTCCCGAGCGAGACGCCTCGCGTCTTCGGCGGCGGCCGCGACATCGGCCCCGGTCACCTGTCCCGGCAGGCCATCGACCTGCGGCACCAGCACGACCTCCGCCCCGAGGGCTTCGAGCATCCGCGCTCGCTGCGGACTGTTCCCGGCCGACAGGGTCACGACCAGCGGGTGCCCGAGCGCCGCGCAGGCCACGGCGAGGCCGGCCCCCATATTGCCGCTGGTCATCTCGACCACGGGCGCCCCCGGGGCCAGGCGGCCATCCGCCCGGGCGGCGAGCAGGATGGCCCGGGCCGCCCTGTCCTTCACGCTCCCGCCGGGCTGCATGAACTCGGCCTTCGCCAGGATGCGGCCCGGTCCAGGATGGGCACGGTCGAGGGCGATCAGGGGCGTGCCGCCGATCAGATCGAGGGCCGACGCGGTGATGGTAGGTGGCACGAAGGCGGACCCGGCGAGGTTGATCCCACCGGGAAGCTTAGCAGCGGCTTCTTGCGCCAGACAGGTCCTAGAGCCGGGTGATAAGCGTGGCCGCAATGGTTCGCACCGAGTAGCCTTCCGCGATGCTGCCGTTCCCGCGCCCCTCCGAGATGAGGACCGAACGTCTTGTGCTGCGCCCGCTCAGACACGCGGATGCCGCGCCGCTCTTCGCGACGTATACGGGCGATCTTGAGGTCACCCGCTACTTGCCGTGGCGACGCCATCGATCCCGAAATCAGACAGAAGCGATGATCCGCGTCGGCGAAGATTTGGCCGAATCGCGGACGGCCTACCTAATGGCAATCACCCTTCATGACGATACGAGCAGCCCGATAGGCCTGCTCAACATCGGGGATAGTGAGCACGGCATCTCGGTCGGCTTCGGCCTGGCACAGAATCGCTGGGGCGGTGGCTACGGCAGCGAGATCATCGCTCACGTGTGCAAATGGCTGCTCGACCGACCCACAGTCTGGCGCGTCTGGGGCTATTGCGACGCAGAGAATGCGGCATCCGCCAGGGTCATGGTGAAAGCCGGGATGCAGTTCGAAGGCACGCTCGGGCGCTTCGCCGTGCATCCCAACCTCGCATTCGAGCCACGCGACTGTCAGCTTTTCGCTGCCATCCGCGGGTGAAGGGAAGGTCTGCTCTCGACCGATAACCCCAGGCCGAGTCGGACCTCCGGTCCGACTGTGATCTCACCTGTTACTTCCGCCCCTCTGCCAGAAGCTTCCCCTTGAGCCCGACCGGAAAAAGCTCGGGCCCACCATCGCGATCGAGTTCCTCCAGATCGCACCAGCGCGCGACGCAAGCCGTGCCGCAATCCTCGTGGAAGACGATGGACTCCTGCGTATCGAGCGGGCCGGGCGGCAGGGCGACCGGGAACAGGAACAGCACCTCGTGCCCCGGGCTGCCCTCGTGCGTATAAAGATTCTCCATCACGAGCGGGGCACCGAGTACCTGCACGGTGAGGCCGAGCTCCTCCTGGAATTCCCGCACCAGCGCCGCCTCCGCCGGCTCGCCGAATGCGACGCTGCCCCCGAGCGGCCGCACGCCCTTCAGGCGCCCGTCATCGGCATAGACCTCGGCGACCAGCAGCCGGCGCCCCCGCCAGGGCAGGCCCAAGGCCTTCACGCGGATCTCCGAAGGGGGGCGCCAGACCGTCATGAAGGTGTCCTATCGGGCCGTCAGAGAATGACAAATGCCCGGGACGCACGATTCCAGAGGAGCCGAATGCGCGTTTCCTGAAGCGCCAAGCGCAGGACCAAGCCCTTACCAGCCGGCAGCTATCGTCACGGCTCCGGCACCCAATCGTCAAACCATATTCTTCGGTTCAGGCCGATCGTTTACTGTCTTTCCAAAGGTTCAGGATGGGTGGAAGGATACGGCCTTCCACCAGCCCGTCCATCGGCCCGGTATCCCGGATGCCGGGCCGCAGGATCGAGGCAGGCCAAACCTCACCCGATCGCGCGCTGACGGCCTAGCGCAGCGGTCTGAGGTCTGCCCCTGGCAACCTGAGGCCCAGTCTTTGCCATCTGTGCCTTGGCCCGGGCAATCAACTCGTTCTGTATGGTCCTCTCACGCTTGCGCACCCGAGCGATGTCGAAGCGGTTCTGCATCTCCATCATCATTTCCATATTGAATCCGAACGCCTTCTCGATCCGAAAGGCCACTTCGGCATCCAGCCCGATCTTTTCGTTGAGGAAATCGGACAGCGATTGACGCGTGATGCCAAGTACGCTGGCCATTCCCATGACCGTCAGATTGCGGGGCTCGAAGACTTTGCGGCGCAGAAACCCGCCGGGATGGCAGGGATTTTCCAATCTATAGACTTCGCTCATCACGTCACCCTCTGTCGATAGTTGAGAATGTCTTAAGCCCGACCCGTCAACTTGGCTTTAGATCCCACACGATTGCCCAAACCCGCCCGACACGCACAGACAAAAATCACAGCCACTCAAACTATCGATCTTTTGATAGGCTTGACCAGCAATCGTTTATCTAGAATTGTAAGGGTTGGATATTTTTACAAAACTTCAATCCGCCCCACACGCATCGCCATCTTATCTGTCAATCGACGTCATATTACGCACAGCCCTCTCAATTAGAAAATATACCAGCAATCCGCGATACGAACTCTTTTTTAGAGTGGAATGAGATTGGTCAAATCGCTCGGCTCATAAATTTTGTTATTTTTCAATTTCGATCTCGAACAAGCCCCCCGAATTAAGGAACGATGCTGATGATTTGAAGCGGGAGAGCAGGCGAGCAGCGCAGCAGTTGGCGCAAATGTCCACACGCTTGAGGCTCTCGCGCCAGTAAGCCAAGATGTTCGGTGGTGGCTGCCCCGATGTGCGGCGCGGCGTTGCGAATGCCGGGCCGCACATCAGCAGGAGGCAGCTTCAGCCGACAGCGCGCTCTCGGTTGGCCGTCAGAGAGCTTGTCCTGGTCATCTGCCCCCCCGCCTTGGTCGTCTGAGCCGCCTTGGCCAGGAGCTCGCTCTGAAGGCGCCGCTCGCGGTTACGCACTTTGGCGATCTCGAAGCGGCTCTGCATGTCCATCATCATTTCCATATTGAATCCGAACACCTTCTCGATCCGGAAGGCCATTTCGGCATTCAGATTGATCTTCTCGTTGAGAAAATCGGAAAGCGATTGACGGGTGACGCCTAGGAGGCTGGCCATGCTCATGACGGTCAAGTTGCGCGGCTCGAAGACTTTGCGGCGGAGAAATCCACCAGGATGGCCCGGATTTTCCAATCGATAGACTGTGTTCATCACGCCTTCCCTCCTCGGTAATTGAAAGAGTTTTCGATTTAATTCGTCAGTTCTTCACAACCCATTCCGGCACTATATTGCGATTCTTGAACGACGTCGATCGATATTTCTCATCGATTTGGGCTCTTGTCTGTAAATTACCCAGGTCGACCGACCCATGCACTGGACTCTAGGGATAAAATCTATATTCCGCCGGCGCTTCGAGAGGCGCGGCAGATAACACTCGCATTTTATGCTGTCAATCATCTTGAGATGGTGCGTGCAAAGCCAAAATTATCCTTAGAATTGTTTGTTTAGACGGGTAAACAACATAGATAGAAAATTTTTCTAGCTTCCGAAATTTTTAAATCGGCACAAAGAAAGCCGGCATGCCCGCAGGGCTAAAATTTTCTTTTCAGTCATGTTTCAATCGGTGCCCACGGACAGGCGGCGGCGTTTTTAGCGGATGTCCGCAGGCTTGACGCCCAGCCGCCATACAGCCAAGCTAGAGGCTGACGGTTCCCTTCGGGGATCAAAAGGGAACGCGGTGAGGGGTCTTCCTCGAAACCGCGGCTGTCCCCGCAACTGTGAGCGGTGAGCCCTTCACCACCACGTCACTGGGTCTTGGCCCGGGAAGACGGTGCGAGGGCGGCGACCCGTGAGCCAGGAGACCTGCCGTCAGCCGTGGTCACACGCGAAACGCGCTGGGCGGGGTGTCCTGGCGGGTGTCGAGACGCCCGTGCGCGAGCATGGTCGGCGAGGCCTCGTTCGCGGTGACGTGCCACAGCAAGCGCGCCCGCGTCCCGGTTCCCGATGCCCGTTCTCACCGTGCCGATCCCGG
>NZ_JAKSYK010000100.1:0-19234 GCF_022829425.1 Methylobacterium sp. J-072
TCGATCACCGGCGGCCATCTCGGCTCCGGCCTCGGCGTGGTCGAGCTCACGGTCGCCCTGCATCACGTGTTCGACACCCCCGACGACCGCATCGTCTGGGATGTCGGCCACCAGTGCTACCCGCACAAGATCCTCACCGGGCGCCGCGACCGCATCCGGACCCTGCGCCAGGGGGGAGGCCTGTCCGGCTTCACCAAGCGCTCGGAGAGCGCCTACGACCCGTTCGGCGCCGCCCATTCCTCGACCTCGATCTCGGCCGCCCTCGGCATGGCGGTCGCCCGCGACCTCGACTCCGAGGCCGCCAAGGCCAAGGGCCGTCAGTCGAAGCGCCGCAACGCCATCGCGGTGATCGGCGACGGCTCGATGTCGGCCGGCATGGCGTATGAGGCGATGAACAATGCCGGCGCCCTGCATTCGCGCCTGATCGTCATCCTCAACGACAACGACATGTCGATCGCCCCGCCGGTCGGCGCGATGTCGGGCTATCTCGCTCGCCTCGCCTCCGGTGGCACCTACCAGTCGCTGCGCGAGACCGCCAAGCAGCTCGGCAAGCTCCTGCCGAAAGCCCTCTACCAGCGCGCCGCAGCGGCGGAAGAGTACGCCCGCTCGCTGGTGGTGGGCGGCGGCACGATGTTCGAGGAGATGGGTTTTCACTATGTCGGCCCGGTTGACGGGCACAACCTCGACCAGCTGCTGCCGGTCCTGAAGAACGTCCGCGACGCCGAGCACGGCCCGATCCTGCTCCACGTCGTCACCCAGAAGGGCAAGGGCTACGCCCCGGCCGAGGCCTCGGCCGACCGCTACCACGGCGTGGTCAAGTTCGACGTGGTCTCAGGCGTCCAGGCCAAGGCCAAGCCCAACGCCCCGGCCTACACCCGGGTGTTCGGCGAGAGCCTGATCAAGGCGGCGGATGCCGACGACAAGGTCGTGGCGATCACCGCGGCGATGCCCGGCGGCACCGGCATCGACCTGTTCGGCAAGGCGCACCCGGACAAGACCTTCGACGTCGGCATCGCCGAGCAGCACGCGGTGACGTTCGCCGGCGGCCTGGCCACCGAGGGCTACCGGCCGTTCGTGGCGATCTACTCGACGTTCCTGCAGCGGGCCTACGATCAGGTCGTGCACGACGTGGCGTTGCAGAACCTGCCCGTGCGGTTCTGCCTGGACCGGGCCGGGCTGGTCGGCGCGGACGGCGCGACGCATGCCGGCGCCTTCGATCTGGCCTACCTGTGCTGCCTGCCGAACATGACCGTGATGGCGGCGTCCGACGAGGCCGAGCTGGTGCACATGGTGGCGACCGCCCACGCCCATGACACGGGCCCGATCGCCCTGCGCTACCCGCGCGGCGAGGGCGTCGGCGTCGAGCTGCCGGAGCGGGGCGATGTGCTTGCGATCGGCAAGGGCCGGATGGTCCGCCGGGACCCGGAGGCGCGGGTGGCGATCCTCAGCCTCGGCACGCGGCTGTCCGAGGCGCTGAAGGCGGCGGATGCGCTGGCGGACCAGGGCGTGGCGGTGAGCGTGGCGGATGCGCGCTTCGCCAAGCCGCTGGACGAGGCGCTGATCCTGGACCTGGCGCAGAGTCACGAGGTGCTGATCACCATCGAGGAGGGCTCGCGCGGCGGGTTCGGGGCGATGGTGCTGCACCTGCTGTCGGAGCAGGGCGCGCTGGATGCGGGCCGGGTGCGTGTGCGGACGCTGACGCTGCCGGACCTGTACCAGGACCACGACAGCCCGGAGAAGATGTACGCCGAGGCCGGCCTCGACGCCGCCACCATCGTCAAGACCGCGCTGGCCACCCTGCCGGAGCGCAAGGAAGGCCGCTCGCGCCTGCGCCTGGCCTGACCAGGCCCAAAGCGGCGTGGGATGCGGTCTCGCCCCTCGCTTGCCGCCCAGGCGGTTCGATGACACAAGCGCGGCGCGGCGGGGTCCCCCGCGCGCGCCGGCATTCCGCAACGCTTTAGACATGTGATGGTAGAGGCCACTTCCTCCGGCCCGTCCGAGGTCGGCCCCGTGCTGATCACCGGCGCGAGCGGGTTCCTCGGTTCCGCCCTGGTCGATGTGTTCCGCCGGGCCGGCTTCCCGGTGCGCATCCTCGTGCGCGCCACGAGCCCACGCCGGAACCTGACCTGGACCGATGTCGAGATCGCCGAGGGCGACATGCGCGATCCGGCGGCCGTGGCCGCCGCCCTACGCGGCCAGCGCTATCTGATCCACGCCGCGGCCGATTACCGGCTCTGGGCGCCGGATATGGAAGAGATCGTCCGCACCAACCGCGACGGCACCCGCCTGATGATGCGCGCAGCTCTGGATGCCGGCGTCGAGCGGGTCGTCTACACGTCGAGCGTCGCAACCATCAAGCCGCCGGCCGACGGGGTCACACCCTCCGACGAGACCATGCCGCTGACGCCCGAGACCGCCATCGGCGCCTACAAGCGCAGCAAGGTCGTGGCCGAGCGCGTGGTCGAGGAGATGATCGCCCGGGACGGCTTGCAGGCGGTGATCGTCAACCCGTCGACACCGATCGGCCCTCGTGACGTCAAGCCGACCCCCACCGGCCGGATCATCCAGGAGGCGGCGCTCGGCAAGATGCCGGCCTTCGTCGATACCGGCCTCAACCTCGCCCATGTCGACGACGTGGCCCAGGGCCACCTGCTGGCGCTCCGCAAGGGGCGGATCGGCGAGCGCTACATCCTGGGCGGCGAGGACGTGTTCCTGTCGCAGATGCTCGCCGACATCGCCGGCATGGTCGGTCGCAAGCCCCCGACCGTGAACCTGCCGCGGGCCGCGGTCTATCCGGTGGCGTTCTTCGCCCAGCTGGCCGCCCGGGTCACCGGCCGGCAGCCGTTCGCCACCATCGACGGCATCCGCATGTCCCGCTACCGGATGTTCTTTTCCGACAAGAAGGCCCGGGCGGAGCTGGGCTATACGGCGCGGCCCTATCGCGAAGGCCTGTCCGACGCGATCGCGTGGTTCCGCCAAGCCGGGTATCTCGGATGAGCAAGCTCGACACCGCGACCGCGGCACGCTCCGGCAAGGGCCACCGCGACGAGAATTTTCCGGTCGCCTCGCACTTGATCCACCCGCGCCATCGCGGCGCGATCCTGGCGTTCTACAACTTCGTCCGCGCCGGGGACGACGTGGCCGACCACACGGAGCTGTCGTCCGAGCGCAAGCTCGCGCTGCTCGACCGGCTGGCCGATGCCCTCACCGGCGCCGGTCCGTCCGACCCCGAGGCGGAGCCGCTCAAGCGCGAGCTCGCCGCACGGGGCCTGCCGCCCCGCCACGCGCTGGAACTGCTCGACGCGTTCCGGACGGACGCGCGCAAGAACCGTACGGCGAACTGGGACGAGCTGATCCACTATTGCCGCTACTCGGCGATGCCGGTCGGGCGCTTCGTCCTCGACGTGCACGGCGAGGATCCGGCCCGGGTCTATACGGCCTCCGACGCGATCTGCGCGGCGCTCCAGATCATCAATCACCTCCAGGATTGCGGCAAGGATTTTTCGGGGCTCGATCGGGTCTACATCCCTCAGGACGCCCTCGACCGGCACGGCGCCACAGTGGCGATGCTGGGCACCCCGAAGGCGAGCCCGCAGCTCCGGGCGGTGATCGCCGAATTGGCGCAACGCTGCCTCGACCTCCTCGACGAGGGCGCCGTCCTGCCGGACCTGATCGACGACCTGCGGCTGTCCCTGGAGATCGCCGCGATCCACCGCCTCGCCGTGGTGCTCGCCAAGGGCCTGACCACGCGCGATCCGCTCTCCGAGAAAGTCCATCACGGCAAGGCCGCCTTCGCCCTCACGGCGCTCGGCGGTGTCGCCGCCACCCTGGCGCGCCGCCCCTTCCGGGGCCGGACCGTGCGGGCCGCGGCTCAGGGAATCCGCTCGTGAGCGCCACCGCGACCACCGCCCCCGCCGAGGAATCCGCCGCCCCGGCTCTGCCGGCCGCCGGCTCCTCGTTCTACACCGCCATGCGCCTGCTCCCGAAGGAGCGGCGCGAGGCGATGTATGCCGTCTACGCCTTCTGCCGCTCCGTCGATGACGTCGCCGACGACGGCGGCACGCGGGTGGTGCGGCAGGTCGAGCTCGACCGCTGGCGCGCCGACATCGACGCCCTCTATGCCGGCCGGCCGGCCGCGCGGGTGCGTGACCTGGTCGAGCCGGTGCGCCGCTACGACCTCAAGCGCGAGGATTTCCAGGCGGTCATCGACGGCATGGCCATGGACGCGGTCGAGGACATCGTCGCCCCCGATGCCGAGACCCTCGATCTCTACTGCGACCGGGTCGCGAGCGCGGTCGGCCGCCTGTCGGTGCGGATCTTCGGCATGCCCGAGGCGGACGGCATCCGGCTCGCCTGGCACCAGGGCAGGGCGCTCCAGCTCACCAACATCCTCAGGGACATCGACGAGGATGCCGAGCGCGGCCGCCTCTACCTGCCCCGCGAGAAGCTGGCCGCCATCGGCCTGGCCAATCCGACCCCCCTGGAGGCGATCGGCCATCCGCGCATCGGCGAGGTCTGCCTGTCCGTGGCCCGGGAGGCCGAGGAGCATTACCAGGCGACCTGGGAGATCATCCGGCGCAGCCCCCGCAAGGCGACGAAGGCGGCCCGGCTGATGGCCGCGGCCTACCACCTCTACCTCAAGGCGGTGATCGCCCGCGGCTGGGCGATGCCCCGTGCCCGGGTCAAGCCCGGCAAGCTCGCGCTGCTCGCCGTCGTCCTCCGCCACGGCCTGATCTGATGGGACGCATCCACGTCGTCGGCGCCGGCCTCGCCGGCCTCTCCGCGGCTGTCGCGCTCGCCGAGACCGGCGCCCAAGTGGTGCTGCACGAGGCCGCCAAGCAGGCCGGCGGGCGCTGCCGCTCCTATTACGACCCGTCGCTGGGCCTGACGATCGACAACGGCAACCACCTGCTGCTGTCGGGCAATGCCGACGCTCTGGGCTTCCTCAAGACCGTTGGCGCCCCCGCCGACGCGCTCGTCGGCCCCGACGAGGCGGCGTTCGACTTCGCCGACCTCAAGACCGGCGACCGCTGGCGCCTGCGTCCCAATGCCGGGCGGCTGCCCTGGTGGGTGATGAGCCCGTCGCGGCGCGTCCCCGGCACCCGCGCCCGCGATTATCTAGGCCCCCTGGGGATCCTGCGGGCGGCCTCCGGCAAGCCGGAGGGTGCCGGCGGCACGATCGGCGAGAGCATGGCCTGCGAGGGCGATCTCTACGCCAAGCTCTGGCACCCGGTGCTGCTCGCCGCGCTCAACACCGAGCCGCGGGACAGCGATGTCGGGCTGGCGGCCAAGATCCTGCGCGAGACCCTGGGCGCCGGCGGCAAGGCCTGCCGTCCCCTGGTGGCGGTGGAGGGCCTGTCTTACGCCTTCGTGGACCCGGCTCTGCGCTACCTGACGGCGCGCGGCTGCGAGATCCGACTCGGCCGGCGCCTGCGCGGCCTCGACATCGCCGACGGCCGAGTTGGGCAGCTCCTGTTCTCGGACGGCCCCGAGGCGATCGGCCCCGAGGACGGAATCGTGCTCGCCTTGCCGCCCTGGGTCGCCCGGGAAGTGTTGCCCGGTCTCCTCGCCCCGGTGGAATTCCGCTCCATCGTGAACGCGCATTTTGCCATGGTGCCAAAGCCCGGCAGCCCGCTGATCCTCGGCGTCGTAAACTCGCTTACAGAGTGGCTTTTCGCTTATCCCGACCGGTACTCGGTGACGATTAGCGGAGCAGACCGGCTCCTCGATGTGCCTCGGGAAGACCTCGCCCGGCAGATCTGGGGGGAGATCGCAGCCTTGTGCAATCTTGCCCCGGAACTGCCTAGCTGGCAGATCGTAAAGGAGAAGCGTGCGACGTTCGCCGCGACGCCGGCCGAGGCCGCGCGCCGCTCGGGCGCCGAAAGCGCCTACACGAATCTCGTCCTGGCAGGCGATTGGACCGCGACCGGTCTGCCATCGACGATCGAGGGAGCGATCCGCTCTGGCAAGACGGCCGCGCGTGCGCTGCGGCACGGATCCTCCGTGCGCGCCGGGCTACGCGCGCCAGGTTCGGGCGCATTGGGCGCCGCTTGAGGCATGGCGGCCGCGACGCAGCGGCCGTTCGAGGCGAGGACTATGAGAGAGGCCGTAAGCAAGGTCGAGCCGCTTCAGCGCTCGAAGACCCAGGGGATCTCGCTCGACGACGTCGAGCGCGGCGTGGCGCAGGCGACGCGCTCGCTGATCAACCTGGCGCATGACGATGGGCATATCTGCTTCGAGCTCGAGGCGGATGCCACGATCCCGTCCGAATACGTCCTGTTCCACCATTTCCGCGGCACGCCGGTTCCCGACGGCCTCGAGACCAAGATCGGCAACTACCTGCGCCGTACCCAAGGCCGGCATGGCGGCTGGGCCCTCGTTCACGAGGGGCCGTTCGACATGAGCTGCACGGTCAAGGCGTATTTCGCCCTCAAGATGATCGGCGACGACATCGAGGCGCCGCACATGCGCCGGGCCCGCGAGGCGATCCTGTCCCGCGGCGGCGCCGCCAACGCCAACGTCTTCACCCGCTTCATGCTGGCCCTCTACGGCGAGGTGCCGTGGCGCGCCGTGCCGGTGATGCCCGTTGAGGTGATGTTCCTGCCGAAGTGGTTCCCGTTCCACCTCGACAAGATCAGCTACTGGGCCCGCACCACCGTGGTGCCGCTGTTTGTGCTCCAGGCGACCAAGCCGCGCGCCCGCAACCCGCGCGGGATCAGCGTCCAGGAGCTGTTCATCACGCCGCCCGAGAGCGTTCGCACCTGGCCGGGTTCGCCGCACGCCACCTGGCCGTGGACGCCGATCTTCGGCTTCATCGACCGGATGCTGCAGCTGGTCGAGGACCGCCTGCCGCGCAAGAGCCGCCAGCGCGCCATGGAGAAGGCCCGCGCCTGGGTCAGCGAGCGCCTGAATGGCGAGGATGGCCTGGGGGCGATCTTCCCCGCCATGGTCAACTCGGTGCTGATGTACGAGGTGATGGGCTACCGGGCCGATCACCCGCAGGTCCGGGTGGCCTGCGACGCCATCGAGAAGCTGGTGGTCGAGAAGGCCGACGAGGCCTACGTGCAGCCCTGCGTCTCGCCGGTCTGGGATACGGCGCTGGCCGCCCACGCCCTGCTCGAAGCCGGGAGCCCCGAGGCCGAGGCCCAGGCCCGCGCCGGGCTCGACTGGCTGAAGCCCCGTCAGGTTCTCGACATCGTCGGCGACTGGGCCGCGCGCAAGCCGAAGGTCCGCCCCGGCGGCTGGGCCTTCCAGTACGCCAACGCCCATTACCCCGACCTCGACGACACCGCCGTGGTGGTGATGGCCATGGACCGGGCCATGCACCAGCACGGGCTGGTCGCCGGCATGCCGGACTACAAGGCCTCGATCGCCCGGGCGCGGGAATGGGTCGAGGGGCTGCAGTCGCAGGACGGCGGCTGGGCGGCGTTCGACGCCGACAACAACCACATGTACCTCAACCACATCCCGTTCTCCGACCACGGCGCGCTGCTCGACCCGCCGACCGCGGACGTGACCGCCCGGGTGGTCGGGATGCTGGCCCAGCTCGGCGAGACCCGGGAGACCTCCCGCGCCCTCGACCGCGGCGTGAACTACCTCCTGAACGACCAGGAGGAGGACGGCTCCTGGTACGGCCGCTGGGGCATGAACTTCATCTACGGCACGTGGTCGGTGCTGTGCGCGCTGAACGCCGCCGGGGTCGATTCCGCCGATCCGCGGATCCAGCGCGCGGTCTCCTGGCTGATCCGGATCCAGAACCCGGATGGCGGCTGGGGCGAGGACGCCAACTCGTACAAGATCGATCCGGCCTTCGAGGCGGGCTCGTCCACGGCCTCGCAGACCGCCTGGGCGCTGCTCGCCCTGATGGCGGCGGGCGCGGTCGACGACCCGGCGGTGACCCGCGGGATCAACTTCCTGACCCGCACGCAGGGCGCGGACGGGTTCTGGAACGAGGAGCGCTACACCGCCACGGGCTTCCCCCGGGTGTTCTACCTGCGGTACCATGGCTACCCGAAGTTCTTCCCGCTCTGGGCGATGGCGCGCTACCGCAACCTGAAGCGCACCAACAGCCGGCGCGTGCAGTTCGGCATGTGAGGTTTTGGGAGGCCGGCCCGCTGGGCCGGCCGCTCAGCCGGGTCGCGAACTTCGACCGCCCGCGAACCCCGGTATCCCGCACGTGGCCTCCTCCGAAGACGATTCCGCGACACCGGCTCCCCGGCGCTCGCGGCTCCTTGCGGAGCTCGCCGGACTGGTCCACCAGCGCGCCATGATCGATCCCGCCGCCCCCGTCCTCGCCGTCACCGGTCTCGCCCGCGAGCGCCGCCTCGCAGCCGGGGAGGGGGTCGAGGCGGTCGGCGCCGGCGGCAACCCGCACCGCCTGCGCCAACTCCTCGACGCGCGCCCGCAGCCCGGCTGCCGGGCGGTGATCAGTTTTGGAATCGCGGGCGGCCTCGACCCGTCCCTGAAGCCCGGCGACGTGGTGGTCGGCACGGGCGTCATCGGCGAGGAAGGCCGGCGCGCCGCCGATCTCGACCTCTCGGCTACGCTCCTCAACGCCCTCGCGGGCATCGGCCCCCGGGTGATCCCTGCCGACCTCGCGGGCGTCGACACGGCCGTTCTCGGGGTCGACGGCAAGGCCGAATTGCGCGCCCAGACCGGCGCCGCCGCCGTCGATATGGAATCCCACGTCGCCGCTGCCTATGCGGGCCGCCACGGCCTGCCCTTCGCGGCCCTGCGGGTGATCTGCGACCCCGCT
Source organism: Methylobacterium sp. J-072 (assembly GCF_022829425.1). Taxonomy (NCBI): domain Bacteria; kingdom Pseudomonadati; phylum Pseudomonadota; class Alphaproteobacteria; order Hyphomicrobiales; family Methylobacteriaceae; genus Methylobacterium; species Methylobacterium sp. J-072. The sequence continues at coordinate 8,756 of NZ_JAKSYK010000100.1, forward strand.
AACCAAGCGCTCCCGGCCTTCGCCGCCCAGGCGCTCACGCCGGACGGCGAGCCCGACATCGCCGCGGTGTTTTTTGCCTTTGCCCGGGGCAGGGCGCGGCTCGGCGACCTGATGCGGCTCGCCCGCGACTCGAACGCCGCCTTCGCAGCGCTGGGTAAATGCCGGACTCGATTGGGGCCGGGACTGGGAATTCCGGTGCCGTCTCATCCGGTGGCCGGCTGACCGGTCTGCAATCACGCTCACCGTCATTGCGAGCGGAGCGAAGCAACCCAGTGTCGCGCGCCCTCGACGAACGAGGTGGATCCCTGGGTCGCTTCGCTCCGCTCGCGATGACGGTGCGGGACCAAAAGGCCCGGTCAGACCTCCCCTTCCGCATCGAACCGGCTGCCAGAACGAAAAAAGACGCCGGCCCGTTCGGCCGGCGTCAGTCGGGAGGAAACACGAGGCGGCGCGGGGGAAAAATCCCCGCGCCGGATAGAAACCAGCCTCAGCCGGCGTTCTTGCTGAGCGACACCGCCACGAAGCGGGTCTGGCCCTTGCTGCTCTTCACCCGCATTAGCACGGCCTTGCGGCCGCTCGATTCCGCCGTGCGGATCTGGGCGGCGACGTCGGAGGGACGGGTCACGCTCTGGCCGCCGACATCCAGGATCACGTCGCCGGCCTCGATACCCTTGGCGGCGGCCGGACCGTCCGGATCGACCTGGACCACGGCGACGCCCTGCTCGGACAGGCCGACATCGGCGGCCGGGGCGAGGTTGAGGCCGAGCCGCGGCTGGCCGTTGCCCGAATCATCCTCCCGGGCGGCGACCTTGGTGCCGTCGGTCGGCATAGCGCCGAGCGTCACCGTCGCGGTGTCGGCCTTGCCGCCGCGCAGGTAGCTCAGCTCGACCTTGGCGCCGGGCTTCATGCCGGCGATGCGGCGCGAAAGCTCGCGGGCACTGTCGACCGTGTCGCCGTTGACCTTCTCGATCACGTCGCCGGCCTTGAGCCCGGCCTTGGCCGCCGGGGTCCCGTTCTCAGCATGGTCGACCAGGGCGCCCTTCGCCTTGTCGAGGCCGAGCCCGTCGGCGATGTCCTGCGTCACCGGCTGGATCTGCACGCCCAGGTAGCCGCGGGCGACCTTGCCGTCGGTTCGCAGCTGCTCGACCACCGCCTGCACGGTCTCGGCCGGGATCGCGAAGGCCAGGCCGACGCTGCCGCCGGACGGGGACGCGATGGCGGTGTTCACGCCGACCACCTCGCCGTTGACGTTGAAGGTCGGACCGCCGGAATTGCCCTTGTTGATCGGGGCATCGATCTGCAGGAAGTCGTCGTAGGGGCCGGCACCGATGTCGCGGCCGCGGGCCGAGACGATGCCGGCCGTGACGGTGCCGCCGAGACCGAACGGGTTGCCGATCGCCACCACCCAGTCGCCGACCTGCGGGGCGCTCTTGCCGAACTGCACGTAGGGGAAGTTCGAGCCCTCGTTGATCTTCAGGAGCGCGACGTCGGTCTTGGAATCCTTACCGATGACCTTCGCGTCGAGGGTGCGACCGTCATCCAGGGTCACCTGCACGGTCTTGGCGTGATCGACCACGTGATTGTTGGTCACGACGTAGCCGTCGGCCGAGATGATGAAGCCGGAGCCGACCGCGCCGCGCGACCCCTGGCGCTGCTGCGGCTGGGGCTGACCGCCGCCCGGACCGTTCTGGCCGAATCGGCGGAAGAACTCGCGCAGCTGCGGCGGCACGTTCTGGAGGTTCTGGCCCTGGCCGGAGCCCTGGCCCGGACCGTCCTCGTCGTCGCTGCTCGCCGATTCATCGAGCTTGACCTTCACCGAGACGACGCCCGGCTTCACCTTGTTGACGATGCCGGCGAACGAGCCCGGGGGATGCTCGGGAGCCTCGATCGGAGTCTTCGGCAGGGCCTGGGCGTAGGCCGGGGTGACGGAGGGCAGGGTGGTGCCGATGGCACCGCCGGCGATCAGCGCCGCGGCGGCCACCGAGGCGAGGGCGCGGCGCGAGGTGCGGCCGGAGATCGGGTTCTGGGGGCTGGTCTCGGTCATGGGGATCGCAACCTCTTGCAAGGGATCGGGACGACGCCGGGGACGCGGCGGTCGATGCGATCGGTCTAGAGGGCGGCGCCTGACCCCGGCGTGGCGGTCGAATTACGGTTTGGACATGTGCGGGCGCTCGGTCGCGTCGCGTCGCGCCGGCACTGGAAAATTCGGCGGCCTGTGCCGCTTGTCACCTGCGCGCCTGAAAAGACGACGTAGATTCTTACGAGCCCCGGCAGGTCGCCATAAACATCGATCCTGTAGATGGCCGTGGCGCGAGACGCGTGAGGGTGCAGCCATGAAGACGCTGTTGGCGGCGGCCATAGTCTTGGGATCGACGGCCGGATCGATGGCCGCCGAAGACTATTCGGCGTACCGGGATTATTTCGACGCCAAGCCTGCTTCCGGCGATCGAACGAAACTGAAAGCGTCCAAGAAGAAGGACCTTTCGATCGAAAGCATCGACGCTCGGCGTTACGACGATGGCGCCGGCTCCAAGAACCCGGATAACCTGAAAGCGGGTTACAGGAACCGGGCCGGGATCTATGTGCCGCCCGATTATTCCACGCATCCGCGCGGCCCGTCCGGCGACGGCTTCGGCAGTTCAATCGATGAATCGTATGGCAGCGTCAGCGCGCCCAATCCCTTCGTCGGTCCTCTCGGTACCCGCCGATGAAGTGAGGGTTGGCTATCCGGCGGTCCGTTCCCACCCTCGACCTCATCCTGAGGCGCGAGCGCAGCGAGCCTCGAAGGAGCCCTCCAGGGATCGCGCGGGTTCTGGAGGGCTCCTTCGAGGCCGCCGCTGCGCTCCGGCGCCTCAGGATGAGGGGAGGAGGTGGGATAAACGCCGCGTGGGCAGAGCGATCCGGCTTGAAGCTGTCATCGCACCACTCGCCTAATCTCCGCTCAACCGCGCCAGCGCCTCCTCGATCTTCACGAGCCGCGCGGCCTCGGCCTCCCGGCGCTCGCGGTTCTCCTCGATGATCTCCTCGGGGGCGCGGGCGACGAAATCGGCGTTGCCGAGCTTGGCGTCGATCTTCTTGATCTCGCCCTGGGCCTTGCCCTGCTCCTTCTTCAGGCGCGCGACTTCAGCGGCGAGGTCGACGATGCCTTCGAGGGGCAAAGCCGCGACGCTGCCGCGCACGAGGAGCTGCACCGAGTTCTTCGGCGGCGTCTCCGAAAAGGTGATCTCGGAAAGCCGAGCCAGCCGCAGCAGCGTGTCCCGCCAAGCCTCGACCCGGGTCTTCACCTCAGGAGACGCTCCGACCATCACCAGGGGAATCTGCGCCGCCGCCGGGACGCTGGTCTCGGAGCGGGCCGAGCGAATCTGGCTGACCAGATCGACCACGAAGCCGACCTCACCCTCGGCGCCGGCATCCGCGAGCCCGGCGAGATCCGGCCACGCGGCGAGCGCCAGGAGGCCACGCTCAGGGAGCGCCGCACCCTTGATCGCCCAGAGCTCTTCCGTGAGGAATGGCATGAACGGGTGCAGCAGCTTGGCGACCTGATCGATCAGGAACGCCACCGTCGCCTGAGTCTCGGCCCGGACCGCCGGATCGACGCTCTCGCCCTGGAGCACGGGCTTCGCCAGCTCCAGGTACCAATCACAGAAAATATTCCAGACGAACCGGTAGGCGGCGCCGGCCGCGTCGTTGAACCGGTAGGCGTCGAGAGCGGCCGTCACCTCGCCCACCGCGCGGGCGGCTTCGGTCAGCGCCCATCGGTTGATCGCCCCGGTGATCGCCCGCGGGTCGTAGGCGGGGTCGAGCTGGCAGCCGTTCAGCTCGGCGAAGCGGGCGGCGTTCCAGAGCTTGGTCGCGAAGTTGCGGTAGCTCTGGACCCGGTCGGCCGAGAGCTTGATGTCGCGACCCTGGACGGCGAGCGCGCACAGGGTGAAGCGGAGGGCGTCGGCCCCGACCTGATCGATCAGCTCGAGGGGATCGACGACGTTGCCCTTCGACTTCGACATCTTGGCGCCGGAGGCGTCGCGCACCAGCGTGTGCAGGTAGACCGTCTCGAACGGCGCCCGGTCGGTGAGGTGCAGTCCCATCATCATCATGCGGGCGACCCAGAAGAACAGGATGTCCTTGCCGGTCACCAGGGCGTTGGTCGGGTAGTAGCGGGCGAATTCCGGGGTCGAATCCGGCCAGCCCAGCGTCGAGAACGGCCAGAGCGCGGAGGAGAACCACGTGTCGAGGACGTCCTCGTCGCGGGTCAGAGCCGCCGGCTTGCCGTGCTTCGCCTCGGCCTGGGCCAGGGCCTCGGCCTCGCTTTCGGCCACGAAGATTCCGCCTTCGGCATCGTACCAGACCGGGATCTGGTGGCCCCACCAGAGCTGGCGCGAGATGCACCAGGGCTCGATGTTGGTGAGCCACTGGAAGAAGGTCTTCTCGTAGGTCTCGGGCACGAACTTGGTCTGTCCGTCGCGCACGGCCTGGAGCGCGCGCTCGGCCAGCGGCTTGACGTTCACGTACCATTGGTCGGTGAGATACGGTTCGATCACCACGCCCGAACGGTCGCCGTGCGGGACTGCGTGGGTGTTCGGCTCGATGGCGCGCAGGCGCCCGCGGGCTTCCATCAGGGCGACGACCGCCTTGCGCGCCTGCGCCCGGTCGAGGCCGTGGAGCGCCAGGGCTTCGGGCTCGGGGTTCGCGTCGGCGAGGAAGGCCGCGTTGCCGGCGAGCAGCATCCGGCCCTCGGGATCGAGGATGTTGATCACGCGCAGGCCCCGGCGGCGCCCGACCTCGAAATCGTTGAAGTCGTGCGCGGGCGTAATCTTGACCGCGCCGGTGCCCTTCTCCGGGTCGGAATACGCGTCGGCGACGATCGGGATCAGGCGGCCGACCAGCGGCAGGCGGACCTGCTTGCCGACCAGCGCGGTGTAGCGCTCGTCCTCGGGATGGACCGCGATGCCGGTATCGCCCAGCATCGTCTCGGGCCGGGTGGTGGCGACCGTGATGATCTCGCCGGTCTCGGCGCCCGCGTCGTCGACCACCGGGTAGTCGAAGTGCCAGAGATGGCCCTTCATCTCGATCTGCTGGACCTCGAGGTCCGAGATCGCGGTCTGGAACTTCGGGTCCCAGTTCACCAGCCGCTTGTCGCGGTAGATCAGGCCCTGGCGGTGCAGGTCCACGAAGGTCTTGAGCACGGCGCGGCTCAGGCCCTCGTCCATGGTGAAGCGCTCCCGCGACCAGTCGCAGGAGGCGCCGAGCCGCTTCAGTTGGTTGACGATCGCGCCGCCGGATTCCGCCTTCCAGGCCCAGACCTTCTCGACGAAGGCGGCGCGGCCGATCTCCCGGCGACCCGGCTCCTGGCGCTCCATCATCCGGCGCTCGACCACCATCTGGGTGGCGATGCCGGCGTGATCCGTGCCGGGCTGCCAGAGCACGTCCTTGCCGCGCATGCGCTCGAAGCGGCACAGCACGTCCTGGAGCGTGTTGTTGAGAGCGTGGCCCATATGCAGCGAGCCCGTCACGTTCGGCGGCGGGATCACGATGCAGTAGGGGGGGGCTCCGGCGCGCTCGGGCCGGCCGGCGCGGAAAGCGTCCGCGTCCGCCCAGGCGGCGGAGATCCGCGCCTCGACGGAGGCGGGCTCGAAGGTCTTGTCCATCATCGCGGTTATGGGCCGAACGCTTGTCCAACGGGGTTGGACCCGCTTTCGACCGTCGGGCCGCGTCCGTCAACACGCGTCCGGCATCGGTCAGACCCGATACCGGAGGGGCGCCTGCTCAGCGGCCGCGCGAGACCCGCTCAATCTCGGCGCGCACCAGCCGCTCGACCACGGCCGGCAGATTGTCGTCCAGCCAGGACTTGAGCATCGGCCGGAGCATGTCCTTGACCAGATCCTCCAGCGTGCGAGCGTTCTGGGTCAGCACCGTATGAGCCAGCAGGTTGAAGGCACCGTTGACGCTGGCGTCGGTCGCCGGCGAGACCAGGGCCTCGGTCTCCGGCGCCGGCTCCGGCCGGGGAGCCTGGGCGACCGGCTGCGGCTGCGGCTGCGGCGCGCTCGGGCGGGCCGGCGGCGGCTCCGGTTCGGGCTCCGGCTCGGAAAACGCCTCGTCCTCGAAATCGATCGCGTCGAAATCGAGGGGGGCCGGCGTCGGCTCCGGCGGCGGCACGGCGCGGGGCCGCATCACCGGCTCGGCGACCTCGGCGAGGTCGAGCACGTCGTCGGGTTCGGGCACCGGGGCGATCTCGGCGGGCTTGGCCGCCTGATCGTCCGCGATGATCCGCCTGATCGAGGCGAGGATCTCTTCCATCGAAGGCTCGGACGCCTTCTCGGCAGCCTTATCCTGGAATTTCGAATCCGGGATCTTGGGGCTCGCTGCACTCATCAACAGGCGCGCTCGGGCAGGGGATGTTCGGAAGATGACCCGATCGGGCCGCTCGTCAAACAGTATTCCATGCCAATTCGTCGCGGCAAGCGCGCCTGCACCACACTCCCCGTGGAAAAGACCTCAGCGCCCGTCCGGCGTGCGCAGGCCGAACCACAGATCCTTGACCTGGTCGTAATGGATCTTGGCGCTGTAGTACTCCACCGGCAGCGCGGTGAAGCGGGCGGTGAGCTGTCCGATCGCCTGGACGACACCGTAGGAGAAGATCACCCGGTCGCGCTGGGCCAGGATCAGGTTCACCCGCGAGTTCAGCAATTCCTGTTGCGCGTTGAGCACGTCCAGGGTGGTGCGCTGGCCGACGCGGGCCTCCTCGCGCACGCCGTTCAGTGCCACCTCGTTGGCTTGGACCTGCGCCTGGGCAGCGATCACCTGCGCCTTGGCGGCCTCCAGGCGGCCCCAGAAATCGACGATCTGCGCCCGGACCTGGTCGCGGACCTGATCGACCTGGATGCGGGTCTGACCGACCGTCTCCTTCGCCTGCCGGATCTGCGCGTAGGTCTGGCCGCCCTCGTAGATCGGGATGTTGAGCCGGCCGCCCACGAACCCGACGAAGAAGCTCGTATTCGGGCCGTTCTGATCGTAGAGCTGGCTGAGCGAGCCCTGCAGGCTGAGCTGCGGCGCGAGCTGGCCTTCCAGGATCTTGACCTGGGCTTCCGCGGCATCGACGGCGTGAATGGCCGAGACGATCTGGGGATGCTCACGCAGGCCGATGGCAATGGCGGCGTCGAGGCTCACCGGCACGTAGCGGTCCAATGGCCGGCCCGGTGCCAGCTGGCGCGGCTCGACACCGATATTCTGCCGGTAGATGCCGATGCTGGTGCGCAGGGTCGACTCGGCGGCGCTGACCTGGGAGCGCGCGCCGGCGAGCCGGGCTTCCGCCTGGGCCACGTCGGTCCGGGTGACCTCGCCGACGTTGAACCGGTCGCGGGTCTGGCGCAGCTGCTCCTCCAGAACCTCGACGTTGTTGCGGTTGAGCTCCAACGTCGCGGTGTTGCTCAGCACGTTCATATACGCCTGGACGGCGTTGTAGAGCACCGTGAGTTCGGTGAACCGCAGGGTCTCGCGCTGGCCGTAGACCGTGGATTCGGCCCGGCGGACGGTGTTGTCGGTCTGGAAGCCGTTGAAGATCGTCTGCGTTATGTTCAAGCTCGCGCTGCTCGGCAGGTAGGTCGTGCGCGTGGTCCGGTTCGACGACGTCAGCACCTGCGAGGTCACGTCGGTCGTCGTCCCGATGCTGCCGGCCGACTGGCCGCCCGCGCCGGACGCCAATCCGGAGGTCCCAGTACCGGTGCCGATACCCGTTGTCGTGCCGCCCGCCGTCGATGTTCCGAGGGCAGAGCCCGCGGCGCCGGCCGCGCCAGTCGTTCCGCCGAGGGACGACCCGCCGAGCGACGAGCCGGTGCTGGCCGACGATGCGCTCGACCCGGCCGCGCCGCCCCCGACGGAAGCGACCGCGCTCGCACTCCGGGTCTGCAGATACTGCACGCCGATCGAAGCGGCGACATTCACCTGCGGCCGGTAGCCGGCCTGCGCGATCGCGACGTTCTCGTCGATCGCGCGGACGCCGGCCCGGCCGGCATTCAGGGACGGATTGCCCTGGTAGGCTTTCGCGAGCGCGCTCTCCAAAGTTTCGGCGAGAGAAGGATTGGTCGCCAAGAGTGCAAGTCCGGACGCTATTCCGATGGCTCGGAGCGCGGGGCAACTCGCTGGTGGACGTATTGTCACGATTAACAAGCCCTTGCGGTCTCTTAACGGTCCGGATGTCCGCCACGAAAACGGCCAAGGTACGGCGTTACGCAGGGATCCGATCAAGCCCGCCCCACCGTCACGCTTAGCGCAAATCCGCCGGCTTGGCTCGGGCTTGCCTGGCATTGGCGTCGAAATCTGGCGCGTTGGGGCATTAAGGTGACACATGCGTGAGCCCCACCGCGGGGGCTCGCCGGAGCAAATTCGCCCATGATTCGAGGCGGATACCAAAAGGATGCCGCTGCCGGGTCGGCCCGACGCGGTCGGATGGACGCCTCCCGGCGTTTCGCGTCGCTCGTGCCTCGGGAAGAGGTCGAGGACGGGAGATAGCAGTCGAGCCGGTCTTAATAGCGGTCCTCCGCCGTGCTTCCCGCCCCGGGGGCGAGCGGCGCGGCATCATCGAAGGCTGGTTCCGGTTCGCGCTGGGGCCGCGCCGAGCGTGGTCTGGCCACGGAGCCCGTCAGGACCGGTGATGGTTTGGCCTTGAGCGCGACGCTCGAGGGCGCCGCCTTCCCGGCCGGGCCGGGCACGCCCTGGGGGCCGCGCGGTCCCGGCGCCCCCGCGGGACCGGCACTGCCGACCGGCCCGGCGGGGCCCGCCGGGCCACGCTCGCCGTGCGGGCCGACGGCTCCATCGTCCCCCGGAGGGCCGGGCGGCCCCATCGCGCCGCGTGATCCGGGTTCTCCCCGGGCGCCGGCCTCGCCGCGCGGTCCAGGCGGTCCGACGAGGCTCGAACCCTGCTGACCGCAATCGCCCACGACGATGCTGCGCGCCTGTTTGGGTGTCCGCAGCGTCGCGATACAGGTCGCCGGGTGATAGACGACGTGAAACTCGAAATAACCTCGGTTGTCGGTCCGCTGCGAGAACTGGCCGTCGAGGGTGATGTCGGTATCCGGCTCGCCGGCATTACCGAGAACCCACAGGTCGCCGGCTGTAATTTTCGCGGCCTCTATACGCATGTCGGCTTTCGCGGGGGTGATGCAGAAAATCGCACTCGCGAATATTTGCAAACCTATGCATTTCTGCCGCGATAGACGCATGGCGGGCCCCGAGATTTTCATGTCGGCAAGATGCCACTCATTTCCGGATTCGCAACAACGCGTGAAAAGTTTGATGTGAAAAGCGACGGTTTAGGCGGTTCATCACCCGAATGCGGTATTCGCATGACTGGAAGGGGCAATAGGGCCGATGCGAAGCCGATGTCATCATCCCAGCGCGGGATGGAGAGGGCGTCGTCGGACCAAAGGTGCCGTTTCGATCAGCCTCCGCCGCCGAGGCCTCCCGGTGCCTCTGGACGGGCGGGCCGCAACGGACGCGCAGAGGCCGATTTTCCGATGCAACGGTTTCGGGATCCTGTTCGTTTGGGGTTCGGCAGTGCAGCAAATGCACGGAGCGACCCGCCGCAGCCCAGCGGCGCGTCCCGTGAGGTTCGCCGGTCGCGCCTGTGCGGTGCACAATCGAACGTCGCGTAAGTTGTTGTTCCGGCCGTTGTTTCGGCCGGACTGCCCCGGAGACTCGGTAGCAACTACTGAACGTGAGGTTTGCGCGACAATCCTGCGCAGGGCGGATTAATTTCCGATCGATCTGCAGGTTTTTACCAAACTAACCTGTTTATGAGCTCCAAATAAAATTTTGGCGGATTGTCATCCCTGTCATTGCCCCTTATAAGCCCGGTGGTAACTAAACATTAACCACCCGCCATTGGCCTCAACCGAGGAGCTGAGACCATGCAGGGTCATGCCGAATCCCGCACATCCACGGGCGCTTCTGCGCCGCACCATAGGGTTGAGATGTCCGATGTGGCCGATCAGATTGCGGGTCAGGTGAGCGAGGCGGCCGAGGCGGTCGTCGAGGCGGTGCTGCCGGAGACGCCGTTCGTGGCCCGGGGGCTGCGGCTCGACTGGGCGGCCAAGCGCGGGCTCGACATCGGGGTCGCGGCCACCGCCCTGTTCCTGCTGCTGCCGCTGATGCTGGTGATCGCCGTCCTGGTCTGGGCCGGGGACCGCAAGGCGCCGATCTTCCGCCACACACGGCTCGGCCGCGACGGGCGCTCCTTCGGCTGCCTGAAGTTCCGCTCCATGGTCGCCGACGGCGAGGCGGTGCTCGCCGCCCATCTCGCCGCCAGCCCGCCCACTCGGCCCGGGCGCGCGGGCTGGCGGCGAGATGGGCGGCCACGCACAAGCTCAGCGACGATCCGCGCATCACCGCCATCGGCCAGGTGCTGCGCAAGACCTCGCTGGACGAGCTGCCCCAGCTCTGGAACGTCCTGCGCGGCGAGATGAGCCTGGTCGGGCCGCGCCCGAT